>PMLH01000607.1 GCA_003159055.1 Myxococcales bacterium | reverse complement strand
TCACCGACTGCGCCTCGTCGGCGTCGTGAATCCCAGGACCACACGAGACGCCGGCCGCGCAGGCCAAGAGCGTGGCAAGCGAAGGCATTGTTCTGAAGGCTCTACGTTCCATCTCCCCCACCGATAGAACAAGCGTTCGCGCCACATTGGGAACGGAAATCGTCGGCCAGCGCGGAAGCAGATTTCCCTTGCGCCACGCGGAGGTAGAGCGCTATCCCCGCTTCACAGGGCGCGACGAAGCCCNNATGTCCCAGACTGGCGTGGTGTTCACCATGGGATTCTTGTCCGTCGGCGGAGCCTGCCACCAAAGGTAGACGGACTTGTAGGTCTTGTACGTGCCGTTCTCGATGGAAACGGCGGTGAGGTAGAGCTGAGAGATCTTGTGGCACTTCCCATCGCCGTTGGTCGCAGTGACGCATGGAATGCCAGCGCGATTCGACGAGTAGATGACCCAGTAGTAGGTGCGCCCCTTGTAGGACTGCGCCGCGGGAGCCCACTTCGGGAAGTGATTGTTGATGCCGGGGCTCTTCTGGCCCGTGCAGGCCACTGGATCGTTCGCGGCCAGCCGCACGGCAGTTCCCGCTCCTGGCGCGGAGCCGAGCGGTACGAAGTAGATCTCGGCTGAGTCGTTCGCGTACATCTCATTCCCGGCCGGAACGCGATCGAAGAGCACCATGGTGTCGTCGGGCGAATAGGCTGCGTAGTATTCCTCCCAGCTCTTGTCCGAAGCGCCGGGCACCGGCTTGGCGGCGCCGCCGTTGCCGTCGTTGTAGGGCACGCTGTAAAGGTCCGTGGCGCCCTTTTGGAGCCGGCCATCCTGGCAGCCGCCATTGGTAGATGAGTAGATAATCGTGCTGCCGTCGTGGCTCCAGGTCGGAAAAGCGACGCCATTGCTGTCACCGTTGCGGGCAATCACACCGTAGTTGTTGGCGCTCATTTGAGCGATCGGTTGCTGATCGGCCCCAACCGAGGTCAGCGTCGGCGGGGTCGGAGAATCAAGGTTGTACCAGACCAGCTTGGCGGGCTGCTTGTCGTCGGTGCTCCACGGCAGTTGCTCGTTCTGTTCGGACGAGGTGGTCACCATCATCCGCTTGCCGTCCTGCCAAACGCTCCCGGAAAAGGTGGCGGCGCCGGCCCACGGCTTGTTGAGATCCGCCAGTCCCCCGACCGAGAGGCTCGGCAGTTGGTCGCCGACGATCCCGGGCTGCACGCCAGCGATGACGGAATTCCACGGCCAGTTGTCGACGAAGGCGATGAAGCTGCTCCCGGCGGAGCTCGAAGAAGCTTCGGGCGTGGACGAGTGACAGCCAATGCAGGTGGGCGTGCGCTTGGCGGCCGACTGGTCGCGGCTGGGCTGCTTGACCTCCGAGAACTTCAGGGTGTCCGCCACACCTTCTTCACTCACGGTGAAGCCTCGCAGGAAGGACGTGGTGTCTTGCACCGTGGTGACGTTCTGAACTCCCACCACGGTTGGATCCGCGGCCCAGTACACGATGCTCCCAGCCGCGCTGGCCGAGGCGATCTGGAATTTCACCGTGGTGGCACCGCCGCCGGCCATACGCACGGTGACCGAGATGTCCTGCTCGTGAACGTGCGAAGCCAGTCCGGACCATATCTTCTTGTCCATGATCCAGTTGTCGGACTTCGTGTAGACGACCAGGTCGTGAGCTTCCAGGTCGGCGTGAATCGTGATCTGCGCCAGGCCACTCGCGCCCGTCCACTTGATGCGAGGCCGGGTCCAGTTGTAGGGAAACAGCGCCCCGTCCTCGGGTTCGGCTACGCACGGACCACCGCCCGACGGACTGCCGGAGAACTGGCTGGGCGCATTCGACGGCGCACTCTTGTCGATGATCGGATCGGCCGGAAAATCGGTGCATGCGGTCGGGTTGTCACACGCGATGGGCGCCTGGCCGGGATCCGTGGGTGTCGGCGGCGCGGCGACGCTCGCGTCGGTGTTGATGACGAGACCGGTTGAGCCAGCAGTTCCGCTTCCACCCCTGCCACTGCTTCCGCCCCCGGAAGATCCTTCAAGCTGGGCACCCGCGCACGCAAACAGAAACGCGCCCGCCCCCGTCAAGCAGATTGCTGGAATCGCGCGTTTCGTCATCGCCACTTCTCTCCCGCTAGTGCATCCACCTGATGCCTGTCGTCAGGTCGAGGACGCTCGATGTCTTCGGAATCCCCACCAGCACCTGCGTGTCGAGCGTCCAATGCCATCGCCGCGTGAGCTTATAAATCATGCCGCCGCCCAGCCCAGCTACGTACGGCCCGCCCTGAACGGTGTCGTAGACCGTCTGGCCAGTAAGGTCTCCCTGGTCGGTGAGAATGGCTGCCTTGACCCGAAGGCGAAAGCCTTCTCCGGCGCCAGCCGCCATCGCAAAGTACCAACGGAACTTGCCCACTGGCTCCGTGAAGAACAGCAGTCGCAAAAGACCGGAAAGCGCACCCGTAGCGGCTCCGTACTTCATCCCCGGCATCCATTGAAGACGTCCAGCCAAGGTTAGCGCAGTGTTCCGACCGATGAAGTAGCCGATCTCGGGCACGTAATGGCCAAGGTAGGCAGGAGCCAGGCCGGAATTGAATTGGACGCCCTGATTGCCGAAAGCCTCGGTCTTTTTGCCAACCGCGTAGCCGAATCCCGAGCCTAAGCCACTCGAGAACATCCACGTCCCTCGTAACCCCTCGCTCTCTCGTCGACGTTCATTCTCGAGGCGTGCAAGCGGATTGTTGTCGTCGATCTCCTCCGCCTCGTCCTCGTCGCCTTCCTCGTCTTCTCCCTCCGCTGCGGGACGAGGCCCCGTCTCGCCGCCCTCCACCCCTTTGACCGTGATGACGCTCGGGCTGTCGGCACGGCCCGAAGACGCAACCGGCGCGTCCGCTGCATTGCGGGCCTCGAAATACATCGGCACCCACTTCGCATTGGTATCCGATCCGGGAATCTTGGCGACCCATGACGTCACGCCATCGGATGAATCGCCCTTCGTCATCGGCGAGGCCTGGTATTCCTCTGCCCCGTTCGCCTTTTAGTAGAGCACCACGGAGGCAGCACGCAGCCCCGAGGTCAAGCACTTGAGCGTGACGTCGTCCCCAGCCTGAATTTCGCCGCCACCGGGGCATTTTAGCCCGCTGGCCGACGCTGCGTCTGCGCGTTTCGGCTCGGGGACTGACGCCGTGGCTTTGACCGACGCGACAGGCTTCGGCGCTGGAACGGGCGCACCTCCCATTTCGGCCCTCGCGCGCGCCAGGTTGGCTTCGGTTTCAGCCGTCGCCCGCTGCTTGCTCATCTTGAGGTCGGGCTTGACCGCAAGCGCCTTCTTGAACTCGGCGACCGCCTTGTCCGGATTCTTCAGGCCGACGCTGTAAAGCACTGCCAGATTGCCGTGGGTAGCGAGACTCGCAGGCGAGTTGGACAGGTTGGCCTTGTCCAGAATCCCGGCTGCCTCGAGCAGAGTCTTCTCGGCCATCGCGAAGTTCAGGTCGTCAAAAAGCTGCA
The DNA here is from genome assembly GCA_003159055.1 of Myxococcales bacterium. The sequence goes on along the minus strand of PMLH01000607.1, from coordinate 5,096 downwards.
TCGCATAGCGATTGAGCTTCTGCACCTTCTCGACGGGATTCGCGGAAGAATCCGCCTTCGCGTCGGCGGCGGGAGCCGCCAGGACCCCACCGGCATTCAGAAGCAGTGAAAGAGCCAGCGTCAGCGATCCGGCAAAATGTCGTGAGAGCATGATTGTCGTATTTTCGTCCTGCGGGTTCCCTTCTTTTTACACACTCCGGGCCTGAAGTGAGAAGAATCGCCATCGACGCTCGGAGGAAAAACTCACCTCACAACCATAGCGCGAGCATCGGTCCACAGAGCGCGTGACCAGCAGCGCGCTTCGCGCGTGGGCTTTGCCCGACGGAGCTCAGCGCAGGAGTTTGAAGGAACCCTCCCAGGGTTGTTTCCAGGGGCCGGACTAGAGGTCGTAGACCTTGAGCTTGTCGTACAAGGTGCGCAAGCCAATTCCCAAGCGAGCGGCGGTTTGCTTCCGGTTGCCCCCGGTCAGCGCCAGCATATGCCGAATCGCTTCCTTCTCCAGATCCTCCAGTTTCTCGCCGTTGGTTGCGTCGGTGGCAACTTTGAAAACGGAGGAGACCGGGCCGGTGAGGATCAGGTCAGCGCCGATGGTCGTGCCGTCGCAGAGGATCGCGGCGCGTTCGAGCACGTTGCCGAGCTCGCGAACATTCCCAGGCCAAGCATAGGCGACCAACCGCGCACGGGCGGCGTCGTCGAGCATCAGCGCCGACCGACCAAGCTGCCGCGAAATGCGGCCAAGCAGCGTTTCGGCCAAAGGAATGATGTCAGCCAGACGCTCACGCAGCGGTGGTATGCGAAGCGGAAAGACGGCCAAGCGATGATAGAGATCCTCCCTGAAGTGCCCAGCCTGCATTTCGGCCGCGAGATCGCAATTGGTTGCCGCCACGATCCGGACATCGACCTCGATGGTTCGCGTGCCGCCCACCCGTTCAAAACGCCGCTCTTGCAGGATTCGCAGCAGCTTGGCCTGAAGCTCGGGACGAAGCTCGGAGACCTCGTCGAGGAACAGGGTCCCGCCGTCCGCCAGCTCGAAACGTCCTCGCCGGGTAGAAACGGCGCCGGTGAAGGCGCCCTTCTCGTGACCGAACATCTCGCTCTCCAGCAGGGTCTCGGAAATTGCCGCACAGTTGACCGCGACGAAGGGCCCCGACGAACGCTTGCTTCCACGATGCAGAGATCGCGCCAGGACCTCCTTTCCGGTACCACTTTCCCCCATCAGCAACACCGTCGCGTCGGTCGGCGCAACCTTCTGCACTTGGCTCAAGACTGCCAGCATGCTCCTGTCGACGGCAACGATGGAACCGTCGCCTTCCTCGGCTGGATGGCGCTGGGCGTCTTCGCGCAGACGCCGGCGCTCGATGGCCCGCCCCGCAACCAGGCGAAGCTCATCCGGGCCTGAGAGGGGTTTGCCGAGGTAGTCGAACGCGCCCAGCTTCATGGCTTCGACCGCCCCAGCCAGGGTTCCATGCGCCGTCAGCACAACGACTTCGGTTTCCGGCGATTCCTGGCGCGCCTTGCGCAGGAGCGACATGCCGTCGAGACCGGGCATTTTCAAGTCGGTAATCATCAGGTGAAACGATTCGCGATCAAGCAGCCGGGCAGCGGCGTCGCCATCAGCAGCCAAGGTGACCTTGCGCCCCTCTCCTTCAAGGACTTCACCAATGAAGGTGCGGATTCCCTCTTCATCGTCGACGACAAGTACGCGTTCCACGTCTAGACTCCTTGCGTTAGCAGCGGCAGAGTCACGGAAAACACCGCGCCTCCCCCAGGATGGTTGTGAGCCAAAATCTTGCCGCCGTGGCCTTCGACGATTCGTCGCGCCAGAGCGAGCCCAAGGCCGGTGCCCTTCGCCCGTCGGGTGTAGAAGGGCTCGAACACGCGTTCCTCCTCGCCTGGGACAATACCTTCGCCTCGGTCGCGCACTTCGATGCGCAAAGTGTCGGGCTGGCCTTCGACCGTCACGTCAATCGGTTGTCCGGGCGCCGACGCATCGCGCGCATTGCGAAGGAGATTGACCAACACCTCTTCCATGCGACGACTGTCGAGCGGCCATGCCGCCGGCGCCCCGCGCACCTCCAGACGAACGTCGTTCCCGCCAGTGCTCTCCACAGCCGTCCGCACCACCGCGGCGGGATCGACCTCTTCGCGCTGGACCGAACCGGTGCGCGCAAACTCCAGCACATGCCGAGAGAGCTCCTCCAGCCGCATGGTTTCGCGCAGGACGACCTCAGCGCCTTTTCGGCCCGGGTGGTCGATCGGCAATTTCTCAAGTAACAGTTGAACATGTCCCTTCAATGACGCCAAAGGATTACGTATTTCATGACCAAGAACGGCCGACATCTGACCTAGTACTTTAAGCTGGCGGTCGCGCTCCAGCTGGCGAGAAGCCTTTTCTGCATGGCGAGATATTCGCCAGAAGAGGGCCGAAAGCCCGAGCAGAGTCGCGGCGGCAAGCAGACTGACCGCAAAGGTCACGTCGGCGCGCCACGCGAGCCTGCGAGCGCTGGATGATTCCACCTCAAAGACGAGCTGCTTGCCACGCAGCGGGTGGTTCTCGCTTGGCGTCGAAGGCGGATCGAGCTGGAGTTGGTGGCCGCTCGATCCGGCTCCACTGTCGACTGTGTGCATCTGGAGGCGAGCGTTGGCCCCCTTCTGATCGAAAGCGATGCGAACTGTGGGGCTCAACGGTTCTGCTGGAAGCCAGTGGGCGACTTCCTTTCGCCCGGCCGCGAGCTGCGCCGTCTGATCGGCCCCCAGGACTTCCAGGTACCGCAAGCCCTGAGGCGACAACTCGTCCATGACTTCTTGCAGAATCTGCTGGTTGAGCTGCCCCGCAAGACGCAAAGTGCGGCGGCCCGCAAAGGCGATGCTAATGGTCTGCCCTCGCGTGACAGAGGTGGCCGCCTGGTTAACCCCCGCGTGGACCCACAAGCCCGCGCCGATCAACACAGCGGCCATAGCGGACGACGAAAACAGGAGTCCCCAGCGCAGGTACACGGGTGAGGTCCTCAACGAGATCGGTCTCCTTCTTCAGCCAAGCGAAGTGGCATTGCGGCACTGGTTCAGCAAGGCCCGTGCCGCCCGGAACCGCTCGACATCTCAGCGGAGCCAGCCCAAACGGCAAGAGCGACTGCCAATTCCGCACTCTATTGTGTGCGAATACCGCACTAAAGACAACCGTAGGCAAGTCGCGGCACTAGTTGTCGTTCAGGGCATTCGCCACGTCTTCGAACAGCCCTTGGACATCTTCGAAGGCCAGCAGGACATCTGGGTCCAAGTACGTTCCGCTGCGCTCCATGAGCGCCTTTCGACATTCGGCGTGCGACAGCGCCGGCTTGTAGCAGCGCCGCGATCGGGCGGCATCGTACGAATCCGCGACCGCCATGATCCGGGCAGCCAGGGGAATATCCCTGCCTGCGAGCCCCACCGGGTATCCTTTGCCGTCCCAGCGTTCGTGGTGACAGCGCGCGATTTCGATCCCCAGGCGCAAGAATTCGTTGCGCGGGTAGCGCGTCCGCACCGCCTCCAGGGTTTGCGCGCCGAGGGTGGTGTGCATCTTCATTTCCTCGAACTCTTCCCGGGTCAGCTCGCCCTCCTTGAGCAGGATGTGATCGCGGATCCCAACCTTGCCGATGTCGTGCAGGGGGCTCGCCAGAAAGATGTTCTCGATGAACGACTCTTCGATACGCCCGGAGTAGGCGGGCAGCTCGGCCAGTGTCGCCGCAAGCAACTTGCAATACAGCTGGACGCGCTCGATGTGCTTTCCAGTTTCGCCGTCGCGCGACTCGGCCAGCTTGGCCAACGCGAAGATGGTCGCCATTTGCGAATCCGAGATCTCACGCACCTGCTCGCTGACCAGCTCAACGAGCTTCCGATTGTGCGCTTCCAGCTCAAGCTGCAAGCGGCGCAGCCGGAGATGGTTCTGGACCCGCACCAGCACCTCGGGGAATTGGAAGGGCTTCGACACATAGTCGGCCGCGCCCAGAGAAAACGCCTTCACCTTGTCGGAAACAGCGTCGAGGGCCGACAGAAAAATCACCGGCACGTTCCGCAGGCTCGCATCTTGCTTGAGGCGTCGGCACACCTCGAAGCCATCCATCGTCGGCATCATGATGTCGAGCAGGATGAGGTCGGGCGGCGAGGCGGTCGCCTCCTCCAAGGCGGCGGCACCATCGAGGACCGAACGGGCGGCGTAGCCTTCGCTGCGTAGGAGCTCCTCCAGAACCCGCAGGTTCTCCGGGGTATCGTCGACGATCAAGATGTCGGCGTGCGTATCGCCCACTCCGACATCGCCGACCGAGCCGGGCTCGGCCGGCGATTCGAAATCGAAGAGGGTGTGCCGCACGCGCGTGTCCAAGACTGGTTCAAGAATAGCGCAAGATCGATTCGCGTGCGGGAATCGCTCGGAACATTGCGCGGGCTCGACCCCGCGCGTGGACCTTGCTACGTTTCACTGCCATGGCTGACTCATTTCACTCGCGATCCACTCTGAAAGTCCATGGCAGCGAATTCGAAATCTTCCGACTCGAAAATCTCGACAAGTCGGGACTCGACGTCGCGCGTCTGCCGTTCTCGCTCAAGGTCCTGCTCGAAAACCTTCTTCGCCGAGAGGACGGACAGAACGTCACCGCCGCTCACATTGAATCGGTGGCACGTTGGGTTCCGTCGGCCGAGCCGTCTGCAGAGATCGCCTTCATGCCCGCGCGGGTTATCATGCAAGACTTCACCGGCGTTCCCGCGGTCGTGGATTTGGCTGCCATGCGAGACGCTACCAAGCGCATGGGCGGCGACCCAGCGCGCATCAATCCGCTGCTACCGGGCGAGCTGGTCATCGACCACTCGGTACAAATCGACGAGCAAGGGCATCCGCAGGCTTTGGCGCACAACAATGAGATCGAGTTTTTGCGCAACCAGGAACGCTACGCCTTCCTGCGCTGGGGCCAGTCCTCCTTCCGCAATCTGGCAGTCGTGCCGCCGGATACCGGCATCGTCCACCAGATCAACCTCGAACACCTGGCGCGCGTCGTGTTCGCGGCGCCCGATCCGACCCGTCCCGGCGTGATCCAGGCGTATCCCGACACCGTGGTCGGCACCGA
>PMLH01000078.1 GCA_003159055.1 Myxococcales bacterium | reverse complement strand
GGGCGTGAAGAAGATCCGCTTCCCGGCGACGTCTGGCATCGGAATCAAACCCGTGTCGCGCGAGGGCTCCGAGCGTCTTCTGCGTTCCGCGTTCGACCACGCTATTCGCCACGGTCGCAAGAGCGTGACCATGGTGCACAAGGGNNAACATCATGAAGTTCACCGAGGGTGGCTTCCGCGACTGGGGCTACGCCCTGGCCAAGCGCGAATACGCCGGGCGGGTGATCGGCTGGGACGACTGCGGGGGCAAGCCCCCGGCCGGGCAGGTGCTGCTCAAGGATTCGATTGCCGACATCACCTTGCAGCAGGTGCTGACCCGTCCCGAGGAATTCGAGGTCATCGCGACCATGAACCTGAACGGCGATTACCTCTCGGACGCGCTCGCGGCGCAGGTGGGCGGCATCGGCNNCGAGGCGACCCACGGCACCGCGCCCAAGTACGCAAACCTCGACAAGGTGAATCCGGGTTCGGAGATCCTGTCGGGCGTCATGATGCTCGAACACTTGGGCTGGACCGGCGCTGCCACGCGCATCGTCAACGCGATGGAGAAGACCATCGCGCAGAAGACCGTGACCTACGACTTCGCCCGCCTGACCGAAGGCGCCACCGAAGTCTCCTGCTCCGAATTCGGGAATCGAATCATAGCCAACTTGTAAGGAGAGCTGGAGGGCGCAGAGGCGGAGGAGGGCACAGAGACGGAAGGGTCCGGCAATTGACCGGGCCCTTTGCCACTTCTGGGCCCTGTACGACTCACGGTGCCTTTCTCAGCAAGCCACGAAGATTTTCGACGGCGACGAAAAGCTAGAGATACCGTGGACGGCTCCGGCAACCGGTCCCGGCAACCGGTTCCGGTTCCGTCGCCGGAAATCCCTTGGGTTGCGGCCGTTAGGCTGCTCTGTGTCCTCCCGCCCACGGACGCAGAACAGGGCGACGGTCCGTCACGTAGCGCGAGCTGCGCCAGTTCGGTAGAGTGCGTTCTCCGTGCCCTCTCCCCTCGACAAAGTTCTTGCCTCGCTCCGCCGCGCTTGCAAAGCCGGGGTGTGGTCGGCGGGCGTCAACTTGGTTCGCGCCGGGGCCGTGACGGTCGAGTCGCGCAACCAGGAAGAGGTCGTGCTGCGCGTGCGGGCGCAGGGCAGGGCGGTGCCGGCGCAGGTCGTGATCTACCCGACCGAGGACGAGTGGGACTGCGACTGTCCAGGGCGAATGCGGCCGTGCGAGCACCTGTCCGCCTCGGCGATCGCGCTGGCCCAAGCCGAGGGCGAGGGCGGGGAAGCCAAGCCTCTGCCCACGGTGGAATCTTGGTCCCGCGTCAGCTACCGCTTTGCGCAGGTCGACGGCGGCCTGACCTTGCGTCGGACCATCGTGCGCGGCGACGGCAGCGAGGTGCCGCTCGATGGTACGCTGTCGGCGCTTTTGTCGCGCCCGGCTGAGGCACGCGGCGTGCACGTCGAGCAGTGCGATTTGCAGGCCGACCGGCTGCTCGAAACCGGGGCGCGTGCGGTTCTGCCGCCGTCGAAGCTGGACGCCCTGATTCGCGTCTTACTCGGCTGCCGCATGGTTTTCCTCGACGGGCGTCAGGTCGCGATGTCCGAGGAAGAGGTGCTGCCGTTCGCAGTGGTCACCGATTTCGACGACGGCGTGGTGGTCACCATTCGCCGCGACCCGCGCATCACGTCCGTGCCCAGTGCGGGCGTGGTCGTGGTCGCCGATGAAATCGCCCGTCACGGCGAGCTCGACCTGTGCGGCGGCTTCTTGCAGAACCTGCCCTCGGTCCGGCAATACCGCGCGACCCAGCTGGGCGAGGTCGCGACCCGTATCGTTCCGGATCTCTACCGCCGCATGCAGGTCGAGCTTCGCAGCAAACGCCTTCCGCGCATCGTGCGCGGCATCGCCCCGCGCCTGACCCTCGAGCTCAGCCAGGTCGCTTCGTCGCTCGCGGTGCTGCCCAAGTTGGTCTATGGCAACCCGCCGTGTGCGCGCATATCCGACGGAAAAATGGTGCACCTGGGCGGCTCGGTGCCGGTGCGCGACGAACCGGCCGAACGTCGTTTGCTCGAACAGCTGCGCAGCGACCTGGGCCTTCTCTCAGGCCGGCGCACGACCTTCACCGGACCCGACACCGCTCGTTTCGTCGACAAGCTGAAGCGGTTCCGCGCCGAGTTGTCGGGCGATGGCGCGAAGCTGGTGGGCGCACACGTCACGCTTGTCCCGAATTTGCAGGTCAAGGGCGACGGCGCGTCCACCGGACTGCCGAGCGTGCGCTTCGATCTCACGTTCACCGTGACCGCAGAAGGCAAGAGCGAATCGGTCGGTACCGTGGGCGCGGCGGCGGTGCTTTCGGCTTGGCAAGAGGGCCTGGGCCTGGTCCCCATCGACGGCGGTGGCTTTGCGCCCTTGCCCGAGTCCTGGCTGGCCAAGCACGGGCACGATCTTGCGGCGCTGCTCGCGGCCCGTGCCGGCGACGGCCGGCTGGCGACCCACGCGCTGCCCACCCTCGGGCGCCTGTGCGAGGACTTGGATCAGCCG
>PMLH01000535.1:2447-15591 GCA_003159055.1 Myxococcales bacterium | reverse complement strand
CCTTTTTCGTGGCCGAACAGCTCGCTTTCGATGAGATTCTCCGGAATGGCGGCGCAGTTGACCGCGACCAGTCGTTGTCCGGCCCGGGGTGAAGAGGCGTGCAACAGTCGCGCGATCACTTCTTTTCCACTTCCGGTCTCGCCCAAAATCAGCACGGTCGCATCGGTCGGACCGACCTGCTCCACCAGAGCCAGCAGATCCTGGAGCCCCGCCGATTTTCCAAGCAACATGGCACCGCTGCCCGCGAGCGAGGGGTTGCTGTTCGCCCCCGCGATCTTGGGTTTCGCGGTGGGCGAGGCCACCGGTCCCAGCGCCGCGCGCACGGCTTCGGTCAGCGCGGTCGGGTGAAAGGGCTTGGTCAGAAAATCGAACGCACCTTCGCGCATGGCGCGCACGCAGTCCGGCACACCGCCAGCTCCGGTAAGGATGATGACCGGGGTGCGCGGCTGCTTCTCGCGTACCGCCGCAAGCACCGCGAACCCATCGGCAAGCGGCATGGAGAGGTCGGAAATCACAAGATCGAAAGCCGGGCCGCTCAGCTTGCCTATCGCCGCGTCACCATCGGGAGCATCCGCGACCGACATGTCCAGGTGGCGCAGGAGTCTCCCCAGCGTCGAGCGCACAACATCATCGTCATCGGCGATGAGAGCCGACTTGCCCGGAAATGAGACGTCTTTCATGCCTGTTCCCATCCAGAATCGGCAGTCCTTGCCGGTCCCTTGAATGGGGGCTGGTCTGGAAGATGCTATTTCTCGCTAAGAACGCTTCTGATCTTTCGCAGCAGAGCCTCTGGCGAAAAAGGCTTCAGGATCAGGGCCCTGCCCTGGTCCTGAACACCTCGACGCAAGACCTCGTCGTCGGTGTAGCCGGTCATGTACAGGATCTTGATCCCGGGACATTGCCCGGCCATCCGTGTCGCCAGCTCTTTGCCGCCGATGCCCGGCATCACCACGTCGGTCACGAGAATATCGATAGGCCCGTGGGCCTGCTCGCAGATGGCCAAGGCTTCCGCGCCTCCACCCGCCACGAGCACACGAAAACCAGCTCGGGTCAGAATTCTCGCCACGACTCTGCGAACCAGCTCTTCATCCTCGACCACCAGCACCGTCTCGCTTCCTGCCGCGTTCGCGATCGGTATGTCGGATCGCGAATCGCGGGTGGATCGCGCAAGGAGAATCTCCACGCAGGTCCCCTTGCCGATGTCGCTACGAACCCGAATTTGCCCGCCGGTCTGCTTGACGATGCCATAGACGACCGGCAGCCCAAGTCCGCTGCCTCGACTCGTGTCCTTGGTGGTGAAGAAGGGTTCGAATGCGTGGGCCAGGACGTCCGGGGACATCCCGCAGCCCGAGTCGGAAATGCGGAGAGCCGCATAGTCACCAGGCGGGATTGCGTCGAAGACACCCAGCTGCTCAGCATCCACGCGAACCACAGCAGTTTCGATGCAGAGACTCCCGCCTTCTGGCATTGCATCACGCGCGTTGAGCGCGAGATTGATGATGACCTGTTCGATCTGTGCGGGATCGGTCTTGACCTGTCCCACGTCCGGCGCCAACCGAAGGGTCAGGCTGATGGGTTCGCCGATCAGCCGCCGCAACATACTGTCGACACCGCTGACGATTGCGTTGAGCTCGATGACTTGCAGTTGCAGCACCTGTCGCCGCGAAAAAGCCAGCAAGCGTCGCGTGATTCCCGCCGCACGATCGGCCGCGGTCCTGATCTCGCCGATGTCAGCACGCAAGCTTTCGTCCTCGCCGGCTTCCTGAATGGCCAAATCAGCAAACGCAATGATGGCGTTCAGAGCGTTGTTCATGTCGTGCGCCACGCCGCCTGCGAGGCGTCCCACAGCTTCCAGCTTCTGCGTCTGCCGTAGCTGTTCTTCGCTCGTACGCAAGGCGTCTTCCATTTCCTTGCGGCTGGTGATGTCGCTCACCACGGCAATGGCGCCGATGACGTGCTCGTCGGGATTTCGATAGGGCGCCAGGGTCGCGATGACCCAACGCGGGGCCTCCTTGCTGGCCCTGCTGACGACCAGGTCAGGCGACAGCACGATTTCGCCGGCAAGCACACGCTCCAGCGCCTCGTCGAACGTGGCTTCGCCAAGGTCGGGGAAGAACTCGGCCAGACGCCGCCCCTGCAGGTCGAGTCCCACGATCCCGAGCAACCTCTCCATGAACGGATTGCACTGGACAATGCGTCCGTCGCGCGACATCACGACGATGCCCGACCCGAGGTTCTCCAGGACTTCACGATGAAGTTGCAAGGCCTCGCGCAGGTTCTCCGCGGCCCGCTTGCGTTCTTTGAGGTTGGAAAGCCACTTGCCAAGAGTGGCTTCCGAGCGCCATCTCCCGGAGACCTCCACCTGAGGCGTGTAGTAGAAATTGTGGACCGCCTCTGTCCCCACCACCGCGACCGGATGCGCGAGCAAGACATCTAGCAGTGCCTCGGCGGAAAACTGAGTGCGCTCGAATTGACTGAGGCCAAGCGCGGCGCTCTCTCGGAAGAAGGCCCCAAGCCTGCCGGTCTGTTCAAGCAGTCGCTCGGTTCCTTGGGTCTGTCGCAGGACCCAGCTCATCTCGGTAGTCAAGCGCAGGGCTGTCCACCCATCGGCAAGCGCCATCGCCGTCATGGCGTGCATCTTGTCGAGCACGCTGTCGAAGGAATACCCGACCCCGCGCGTGTAGAGCTGCTTGGCAGAAACAAAGACCAGCTGCCCCGTCGCCTGCGCGCGATCGACATCGACCCCGCCTTCCGCCAGCATCGTCGTGACGGCCTGCGGCGTGCGCAGGTCGTGGACGTACACCACGCGCTGGCGCTGCTCGAGTCCGGCGCGAACGAAGGGAACCAGAACCGCTCTGTGTTCCTGTTCACCACTATAGATGAAGGAGACGTTGTCTCCCGTCCGCAAGTCATCGACCGTCCGCAGCCGTCGCGTGCTGCCACCGTCAAGACCCCCAGCTATCGGCCTAGTCTCAATCACCTGCACTTACCCAAGCGGGCTAACAGCAAGACCCGCGCCGAAGTGCTGCCCCGACAATCATTGGGAAAATTTCGGCCGATGTCAGACCAGCAACGATCGCGGTCTGACTGTCGACAATTCCATGACGGACATTTGGGCGGACCAGTTACAACACCGCGATGTTGGAAAAGTGACGATCAGCCGCGAGCAAGGTCGCCGGAAAGCCGACGACGCATGAGCGCCAGGGCGCGTGCGCACGAAGCACGCCCCGGAATCGTTCACGAATTCTTCATCGCTCTTGGCGGCCTTCTAGGCACGAGGATTGCCTTAGTCAGTCGCATGTACCCGAATGCTGTCCCGCTGCCTGCTTCAACGGCGACGCCGGCTCCCGAAGCACGAACTGCTCCGTCCGGATCTCGCGTCCTCGTCGCAGAGGACGACCACCTACAGTTGCGAGCGTACGCACGAGCCTTGCGGGCAGTGGGATTCGAAGTCGATCGCGTCGACAACGGCGAAGCCGCCGTCAACCTCCTCCTCGCGGGCAGTTACGATGCGGTCGTCTCGGATATCGCGCTGCCCTGCATTGATGGGGTGGGTGTCCTGCAGGCAGCGCACAGGCGGGATCCCGACATGCCGGTTGTGCTGATTACCGGCACACCGCGACTCGACACTGCTATGGCGGCCGTCGAACACTCGGCGTTCCGCTATCTGCTCAAGCCGCTCTCTCCGGTCGACCTGCAAGCGACGGTGATCTACTGCGCGCAGATGCACCGATTGGCGGTGCTCCGGCGCATGGCCATCAACACGGCGGGGGAAGCGTGGAGTCCAGCCGAAGACCGCGTCGGCCTGACCGAGGCTTTCGACAAAGCCCTGGCGTCGATTTGGATGGCATTTCAACCCGTGTTCTCCTGGAAACACAAGCGCCCCTTCGCGTACGAGGCTTTGCTGCGCAATGACGAACCGATGCTCAGCAATCCCTGCGCGCTGCTGTCAGCCGCGGAGCGCCTGGGTCGCGTCGGGGAAATCGGCCGCATGGTTCGCGATCATGTGGCGGTCGAGGTGCCGAGCTGTCCGGCCCGATTCGTCTTCGTCAACTTGCACAGCCATGATCTGCTCGACGAGCACCTCTACGACGCCGATTCTCTGCTCTCGAAAGTCGCGGATCGAGTCGTGCTTGAAGTCACGGAACGCGCCTCTCTGGCTGCGGTGGACGACACCGAAGGTCGGATGGCTCGTCTGCGTGGCCTCGGCTTCCGCATCGCACTCGACGACCTCGGCGCCGGCTACTCGGGGCTTTCCAGCTTCGCCACCCTGCAACCCGAGGTGGTCAAGTACGACATGTCGCTGGTGCGCGGCGTGGAGGGCTCGCCCACTCGGCGAAAGGTCATATCCTCCATGACGTCTCTGTTCGCCGAAATGGACATGCAGGTGGTTGCCGAGGGCGTGGAGACCGAGGCCGAGCGCGACACGCTGATCGAGCTTGGCGTAGACCTGCTGCAAGGCTACCTGTTCGCCAAACCCAGCAAAGGTTTCTGCAAGGTGACCTGGTAAAAACGGCCAGCAGCAACGGGCGACCTGGCCGCCCATCGCATCGCGATCCTCCAGGTATTTGCCGCCGGGGAACTATCCTTGGTCCCATTCAGGATATAGACTGAGTGGCGATGGAGGACGCGAGAGATCTAGAGACGCTTGTCGTCGACCTCATCAAGCGCGACAACGTCAACATACCGCCCTACCCGGTCGTGGCCATGCGTCTGCAGCGGCTGCTCGAGGAAAACGACTATGGGATGGGCGACCTGCAACGCGTGATCGGCGGAGACCCCATCCTGGCTGCGACGATCTTGCGCTATGCCAACTCGGCCGCCTTTCGAGGCGTGACCCCGGCGTCCACACTGGAAGCCGCCATCACCCGAATCGGTGCCAACGAGGTGAGCAAGATCGCGCTCGCCACCACCATCGGCGCGCATGCCATCGTGACCGGCTGCCTTTCGCAACTGCGCCGTCGCTACTGGCGGCTGGGCATGACCTCCGCCATGCTGTGTCGGGCGCTGGCGTACTGGCGCAAGCACAACCCGGAGGAAGCTTTCATCTGTGGCCTGCTGCACGACTTCGGGCAGGTGGTTGCCACGGCATGTTTCGAGGAAGTCATCACCCGCACCCGCGATGCACGCATCTTGCCCGAAGCGATGTGGGAAAGTTGCGTGGATCGGTTTCACATCGAGCTTGGACTGGTGATCGCCGCGCGCTGGAACCTGCCCCCGCTGATTTGCGGCGTCATCATGGCCCATCATACACCGGCATCCGACCCCGACCACCGCAGCATGATCGAGATCGTCAACGCCTGCGACGCCGTCGCCTACCTGCTCGACAAGGATCCGAGCCCAACCGTAGAAGGCCTGACCGCGCTCAACAGGCTGCGGTCCGGCGAGCCCGAATACATCCTCTCCGTGATTCCCAAGGTGGCCTTGGCGGTGGCATCGCTCGACGAGACCACGCCGGGCAAGGACACCGGCATCTTCCGGGTGGGTAGCCGGGTCTTGGCGCCACACTCGGCACTGAGCGAGCCGACCAAGCAGGCCAGTTTTCCCATGCAGATCCTTCGTTCCACGGGAAACGCAACCTACGAGACGCTGTACTTTGCAAGAGACGGGGTTGGCTTCGTCGGCACCAACAAGCTGCGCGAAAACAGCATGATCAGGATCCGCGTCGATACCCCAAGAGGACCGATTGAAGTGCTTGGCGTTGTCGTCCTTTGCACGACGGAGGGAAGCTCGCAGCGGATGGAGGCGAAGCTGTTTGCGGCGGAGCCGCAGATCCTCAAGACCTGGCTTGGTTTCTATGCATCCCTGGTTTGATTCCGTTCGCCATCTCAAGGCCGGTTCTGCCGGATAGCCGAGGGTCACGTGTTTTCCTATCTGGAGCAATTCGCCGAGCAATTCCGCGATGTCGGCATGGAGTCGTTCAGGCGCCTCAATCCATGGCCTTTCCTGGTTGCCCTCGGAATGGCCGGGGACCTCGACCAAAGCAGCACCTCTGGCACCACCATCATCAGAATCACCGATAGCGTGCTCGAGCGTGGGCGGATCTCGGGTCGCGTCTTCCCGTTGGTGAAAGCCCGCTATTCCCCCAAGGGCCCCATCACGATCGGCCGCACGTCGGAGAACGACGTGGTCATTCCCGAATACTCGGTCTCCCGCAAGCACTGCTTCATCGCCGTGGTCGACGGAGGCTATCGCATCACCGATTGGGGATCGGCCAACGGCACGCTTGTGAACGAAAAGGACATCGGAAAAATGACGCCCTGCCATCTCCAGGGCGGCGAGATTCTGACCTTGGGACGGCTGATGCTGCTGTTTCTGCCGCCCCAGCATTTCGCCCAACACGTGCGAGGCGTAGCCCCGCCGCCGGAGCTCGGAAAAGGCTAGCGGATGTCGCAGCGGCGGCAGCGGCTAGGAGGCGGGGGTCGCAGCGGCGGCAGCGTCGTGCTTCGCGATCATCTTGCTGACGCGCGGAATGGCAGCCTCGGTGTGCTTCTTCGCCATCGGCCGCATCTTTTGGTAGGCGGTCTTGACCACCTGATTCTTTGCACGCTGAGCGCGCAGGTCGGTGATGCCCAGTAAGGCCTCGGCCGCCTCACCCGCGCGAGCGCCGAAATAGGCAGCGATCGGCTCGTTCTTCGCTTTGGCGGCTTGGTACAGCGGATCGAGGCGATCGGCAAAATCGTCGAGCAGTCCCTCGATGACCTCGGGAATGAACCCGGGCTTGATGGCTTTTACGACCGCGTAGGCGGCCTTAATCGGAATTCCGGCAAAGCCCTTCGAGGCAACTTCTTCTTCGATGATCTGCTCGCAGTCGCGAACGACTTGGGGACGACTACCAGGGCGTGAGAGTATGTCTTTCAGTGTGCTCATGCGGTGCACTCTACCGCGACCTTCGTCCTCGTGGTACCCATGGCGGCCGTGATCCCAGCAAAATCCGACACACCTGCGGCCCGGCCCGCGGCCACGCTCGCGGTCCTGACCGGTCTCAACGCCCTCAACTATCTCGACCGCTTTCTGGTCGCACCGCTTCTGCCGCTCATCATCGTCAGCCTCGGCCTTTCCGACCGGCAGGCCGGCTCGCTCCAGTCGGCGTTCATCCTGGTCTACGCCGTGGCCTGCCCGTGGGCGGGCTGGCTTGGTGACCGCTACGCCCGCCTCCGCATGGCGGCCCTCGGCGTGGCACTGTGGAGCCTGGCCACGGTGGCCTCGGGTTTCGCGACCACGTTCGTCCTGTTGCTGGCAGCGCGCGCGATGGTCGGCATCGGCGAGGCCAGCTACACGGTCATCACGCCGTCGATTCTCTCCGACCACTACCCTGCCGACCAGCGCAGCCGCGCACTCTCGATTTTCTACTCGGCCATGCCTTTGGGTATCGCCATCGGCTATGTCCTCGGTGGCCAGATTGGCGCGCACTACGGATGGCGACCGGCATTTTTTCTGGCCGGCGGCCCGGGCGTGCTGCTCGCGTGCACGCTACTGGTCCTGCGCGAACCGACGCGCGGTCGCTTGGATGTACGCCCGGACCTTGAACGCATGCCTCTGGGCGCCTTCCTGCACACCCTTCGCCAGCGCCCAAGCTACTTCGTCAACATGGCCGCGCAGACCATCTACACCTTCACCATGGGCGGCCTCGGAGCGTGGATGCCGACCTACTACGTGCGCGAACGCCACCTCGGCGTGGCCCAAGCGGGAACCCTGTTTGGAGCGCTTCTGCTGGCGGCCGGGTTCGTCGGAACTCTGCTCGGAGGGGTGCTGGGCGACCGCCTCGCGGCCAAGTATCGCGGCGCCCACTTCACGTTCTCGGGCGTCACGCTGCTCGCCTCGCTGCCGTTCTCGGTCTTGGCGGTGACATCCGCCAACCCCTGGCTCTATTGGCCGGCGATGGGCGCGACGCTGTTCTTTCTGTTCCTCAACTACGGTCCGCTCAATGCGGCCATGGTCAACGTGCTGCCCGGTCAGGCCCGCGCTCGTGGTGTCGGTCTCCACACCACCACCATTCACGTGTTTGGCGACGCATGCTCGCCGTTTCTGATTGGCGCGGCATCTGACGCAATCGGTCTGCGTGTCCCGGTTCTCGTGACTGGCCTGTTGGTCGGGATGTCCGGTGTGTTGCTGCTCGCCGGGCGCCACCTTTTCGCGAACGATCTCGACGCAGCCAACGCGGGATCGTAATCGAGCCGCCATCGCCCGGCCGTCCTGCTATGGTTAGCGAGGGATGCAGCAACCTGATTTTTCTCGCGAGATCGAAGTCGCACGAACGATTGCTCTGGAGGCCGCCGCCCTGGTGGCAAGCTTTCGCGGCCGCCCACTCGAGGTACAACACAAGGCCGGTGGCGAGCCCGTTTCGAAAGCCGATCTAGAATCGAGCGAGCTTATCGTCAGGCGCCTGCGCCAGGCCTTTCCGGACGACGCCATTCTTTCAGAGGAGTTGCCCGACGATGGCTCTCGCTTTCGCAGTTCCCGAGTCTGGATGATCGACCCGATCGACGGCACCCGCGACTTCCTCAGTGGCGAGCCGGGCTACGTGGTCATGCTCGGTTTGTGCGTCGAGGGACGACCAGCGGTGGGCGCGGTTGCGCAGCCGCAGACCGGCTTGCTCTGGCTCGGCGCTGCTGGCGCGGGAGGGTGGAAAGAGGTGCCCGGCGACGCAAGACAGCCGCTTGCGGTTTCGACAATCGCCCTACCGCACGCGATTCGTTTGGTCTCCTCGAAGTCCCACCGATCCGAATACTACCAACGCTTCCGCACCTCGCTCGGAATCACCGACGAGCTCGCCCTCGGTAGCGTTGGGCTAAAGGTCGCCTTGGTCGCAGAAGGCTCGCGGGATCTCTACGTGTATCCGGGCAGCCAGACCAAGATCTGGGATAGCTGCGCGCCCGAGGCGATTCTCACAGCGGCCGGCGGGAAGGTCACCGACAGCGACGGCGCGCCCCTCGCGTACACGGAATCCGGGCTGCAAAACCCGCGCGGGATGGTGGCATCGAACGGACGCGTCCACCAGCAAGCGCTCGACGCCATCGCCCGCCTGCGCACCGAAATCAGCGTGAACCAAACACGCGGCTGAATGCCTCGGCCTTGTGCCCAGTTTCGGCGAGCTCGTCCGCGGACGGTCAAGCGCTTGGCGGTCCTTCGCGCCGGGCCTCACCGATGCTGCGAAAAAAACCAAGCACGTAGTCGAGGCCGGAGATCAGCGAGAAACCGAGCGAAATGTAAAGAACCACCAGGCCCGCGGTGTTGTAGTCGATGTTGATGCCGAGCCCCAAGAGTGGATAGCGAAAGTGGAGCAGCAGCATGGTCAGCGCCGCCAGCTGCAGCGCGGTCTTCATCTTGCCGCCACGGCTGGCCGCGATCACGATGCCCTCGCTGGATGCAATGCTGCGCAGCCCGGTGATGGCTAGGTCGCGCGCGACGAGAACCACCACCAGCCAGGCCGGAACGCGCCCCAGCGCAACCATGAATACCAGGACCGCCGTGACCATCAGCTTGTCGGCGACCGGGTCGAGGAACTTGCCGAGAACGCTGACCTGTCCACGACTGCGCGCCAAGTACCCATCGACACCATCGCCGACCGACGCAATCAGGTACAAGAGCGCGGCGATTAGGCTGCGTACCGGACTGTAGTTGTCCATGCAGTAGAGAACCGCCGGCACGATCAGCACTCGGCCCATGGTGACCAAGTTGGGAAGATTGGTGAGCTCGCTACCTAGATTCGCCATGTTTCGAGATCAGTAAGACGCCCTCGCCTTCGCAAGTGACGTGGTGAAGGTCGGCGGCGTCAGCGTCGCCGGCAAGGCCCGGCCGGGCCTGCACAACCACCCGGCCTAGCCAACCTGCCAGACGCGTGCTCGGTACCGCCATCCGGTCGCCCTCGGCGATTCGCACTGCGACCAGTTCGCCCTCGCCCGCCAGGATGACAACCCGGCCTGTGCCACGAAATTGCAAAAGCGGGGTTCCGTTGCCGGGAACGCTCCCTGACTCCCACACCATCTCGTCGCCCCAGGCAACCACCCGCGATTCTTCCAGGAAGAGCACGTCGCAATCGAGAGACAACGCGACCAGGTGGCGTTCCTTGTCGGGCGACGCGAGCAACAATTCCGCGCTTCCCTCGACGCGAAGAAAACGATCGCTCGCGTGGGTCAGCGTCTGGTTTGACAGATGTCCACGAATCCTCCGCCGGGCCAGGGCAAGGCCGTCAGCACCGACGGCAACCAACAGCGCCGATTCGCGCACGTGGGTTTCGGCACCTGCAACGAACCGCAGAACACCGCGGCCCAGGTCTTCGAGCGGCGCCTTCGACGCAGCCCATGACAGAAGCCGCGCCGTCGTGAAGTCTGCTAGCGTCGACACCTGGTTGTCTTCCTCGAGGGGAGCCTCCGGGCGCAGGGACGGGACCGGCGTATCCTCGCTGCGCAACATTGGACGCGGCGTCACCATCCCGGACGACGCGGCCGACGCGCCCGCTTCACCACGCGCGGGCAAAGGCAAGCCTTCCACCACAGCGCTGTCCGGAGCGTGCGAAGGCGGCGTCGCTGCCCGCTCCATTTCCGCCGCCAGCTCGTGCTGACCGGCGCGGCGAAATGCCGTCGCAGCCTGGGTGGGCGACGCATTCTTGGCGTAGGCGTAACCGAGGTAACTCCATGCTCGACGGTCGTCAGGCTGTAGCCGCACAGTCGCCTCCAATTCCTCGGCCGCCTCGGGAAAGGATTCCAGCTTCAGCGCGATGAGCCCAAGGTTCAGCCTGACCATCGCATCGTCGGGAGCAATCTCCGCAGCTTCGCGATACACGTCCCGCGATTCCGCCAACCGACCGAGCTTGAACCTCACCAGCGCCAAGAGCTTCAGGACTCGCAGGTCGCGGGCCGAGCCTCGCTTTGCAGCGACGAGCAGGGCTTCGGCCTCGGGCAGCCGCTGCGCGGCGATCAGCTCACTGCTCCGCCGGAGCTGTCCCGTCAGCGCCGCGTCTTCCGGCGCGCCGGTCGCAGCGACGCCCGGATCCGGCGCCGGACTTTGTTGCTGCTGGGGTTCTTTACTGACGGTTTCGACCACGCGGCTCACCTCGATGAAAGCGGCACGGATTCGGACCAGTCCGAAAGCACGGCCTCGCGTTTTCTATACTCCTCGAACCGCTGGAGTACAGCGTTGACATAGCTACGCGTCGTTTCGTAGGGCGGCATGCCGCCGTACTTGTCCACCGCGCCCGGCCCAGCGTGGTAGCCGGCCAGGACCTTGATCTTCTCGTCCAAGGAACATATCAGGCTCGCCGTCCTCCCTTCGCTGTTGCCCATGGCTGGCGTCCGGCAATAGCGCTTGGCAAGCAGCTGCAGGTAACGCGCGCCGCCCATGATGTTTTGGCGCGGATCCCAAACGTTGGTCACGCCCATGCCACGTGCGGTGGCGGGCATCAGTTGCATCAACCCTTGCGCACCCGCACTGGAGACCACCATCGGATCGAAGTCGGATTCGGTGCGGATGACGGCGCGAATCAAGGCCTGCGGAATGCCGTAGTAGGCCTGCTGATCGCGAATGTGATCGTCGTACCGGGAATACCGCGCGAGTGACGAATCGCGGGCCGGGACCAGATCCGACGAACCACGCAGCGCGGATGCCTTGCCTGGGCCGATGCGAAACAGAACCTTCCAGTGCTTGCCCACGGGCTCCAGATTGGTGAATTCGACCGTTCCGTCGTCTCGCTCGCGGGTCCAAACCACGCTTGGCCCACGCCTACGCGGCATGGATATGGTTTCCTGGGCCGCCCGCGCTGCCCGAGGGCGCTCGAAACCACCCACGGGGTCCCAGCCCTTCTGTGTCCGCGGCGCGCTGGTGAATTCCACCGTACCGTCGAGTCGCGTGTGCTTCCAAACCTTGGCGTGCCCGGACGGGGCGACGAGCAGAACCGCTGCGGCTGGCACGAGGAAACGCAAGGACATACGAGGAGATCGTAACATAGCCTCGACAAACTGCGTTCGCGCTTGACGATCAACCGCCCCAGGAAGTGGTAGATTGCACCCATCTTGGAAGCTGACTATCTAGTCATCGGCTCCGGCCTCGCGGGCCTGTATTTTGCCCTACGCGCGTGCGCCCACGGCCGTGTCATCCTAGTCTCGAAACGCGAGCTAACCGACAACAACACCCAGCACGCACAGGGCGGCGTGGCAGGAGTTTTGGGTGCCAACGACACCGCCGAGCAGCACGTCGACGACACCCTGCGCGTGGGGGACGGGCTGTGTTCCCGAGAGGCGGTCGAGCTGTGCGTTCGCCAGGGCCCCGAGCACATCCTTTATCTCGCCAACCAAATCGGCGTCGCATTCGACCGTGACAAAAACGGCGATTTCAACCTCGGGCGCGAAGGCGGCCATTCTGCCCGACGAATCGTCCATGCCCGCGACATGACAGGTGCGGCCATCCACAGCGCCCTACTGGAAACCGTTCGGGGCTACAGCGACAGCATCACGCTTCTGCCCAATCACATGGCTGTGGACCTGCTCACGACGGCGAAGTACGGCGGCCCCAACGCGGTCTTTGGTGCCTACGTCTTCGACCAGAAAACCGGCGAAGTGAAGACCATCACAGCGCGCGCGGTGATTCTCGCGTCTGGCGGCGCAGGAAAGGTCTATCTTTACACCTCGAACCCGGACGTCGCCACCGGCGACGGTGTGGCGATGGCGTACCGGGTCGGCGCGCGGGTCGCCAACATGGAATTCTTCCAATTCCACCCCACCATTCTCTACCACCCCGCCGCGAAGTCCTTCTTGATCAGCGAGGCGCTCCGAGGAGAAGGCGGCATCCTTCGACTTCGCGACGGCACCGCATTCATGGGCCGTTACCACGAAATGAAGGATCTGGCTTCACGCGACATCGTCGCTCGCGCCATCGATGCAGAGCTGAAGCGCACCGGTGACGATCACATCCTGCTCGACATGAGCCACCTGCCGGGCGATTTCCTGGTCGAGCGCTTCCCCAATATCCACCGGCGCTGTCTGGAGCTCGGCATCGACATGCGCACGACGCCCATCCCCGTCGTGCCCGCGGCGCACTACAGCTGTGGGGGCATTCAGGTGGATATCCACGGACGAACCAACGTCCACAACCTGTATGCGATAGGAGAGACCTCGATGACGGGCCTGCACGGCGCCTGCCGCCTGGC
>PMLH01000535.1:0-2375 GCA_003159055.1 Myxococcales bacterium | reverse complement strand
AGTACTACTGGAATTTCCAGGTCACCGGCGACTTGCTCGAGCTACGCAACATCGCGCTGGTCGCCGACCTCATCATCCAGAGCGCCCGAAAGCGTCACGAGAGCCGCGGCCTGCACTTCAACCTCGACCACCCAGACCACGATCAAAGACTTTCCAAGGACACGGTGCTGGCCCGGGGCGACGGACCATCCGTCTGATAGTGCCTTCCGGAACGACAAAACCCCGATGGTCGCCCACCGGGGTTTTTCGTTTGGCAGTGATCAGCTATTCGAGCTCGTTCACGACCACGGGCTGATAGCTACCCGACACGTCGCCGTTCGAGTTGATATTGCCCAGCCGCGTGAACGTCGCCAGCGTCCCATTGCAGTTCAGGTCGCCCTTGGCGTAGGCAGTGAACGTCGCGTTCGAGCCGGTGTTCGCTGAGGTGTAGCCCGGCAGGTAGTTGTGGGCATCCGGCAGCGAGAAATTGAGGGCTTGCCATACCGGCGTTCCCCACACCGATGAGTTGCCGGGGCAACGCGCGCCTGTTTGGCAACCACATTCGGTGGCATAGGCCCATGGGGCGGTATCGCCAGGGAACTGCTTGGGCAGAGGAATGCCTAGGCCGGTGATGTGGTCAGATTCGTAGTACGTCAACGAACCGGCCCATTCCTTGTTGAGATGACCTACGGCCTCGGCGGTCCGCGACTTCTTTACGTATCGCGTGAAAGCCGGGATGGCCACGGCGGCCAAGATGCCGATGATCGCCACGACGATCATCAATTCGACCAGGGTGAAACCTCCACTCTTCTTGCGCGCTATCATCATTGGATTGCCTCCTGTGCGCCACTCGTGCAGCCATCGTGCCATTCGCCCGCGGAACCACTGTGACGTTGTAATTCGTCGAAATAGCGATTGAATTCCAACATGACGCAGAGCCGTTGCGATTCTGACAGGCCTGGCAGTGTGACAATCAACGGCTCAAAACCATCCAACAGATCGCAATATGGCATACAGAATTACCGATGAAAAACATGTGTCGCCCCGCAATTACGTCACCGCTGCTCAGCGCCTCTGGCCAAGGAAGACGGATAGTTTTGCGATAAAACATTGAAACTATTACATAATTGGTAGGAAGCAGATCGCCAATCCAACATGGAGCCATCGCCCGAGCCGTACCTGACGTAAATTGACAGCGGGCAGGGACGCGTTGGCCAGGAGTGCTCAGGCCGGCTGGAGTGAAACCAGCTCAGTGCGTTTCGTCCCGGGTTCGAATGGCGGGCGAATCGTGGGTCAAAGACAGAACCGTAACCCCATCCGGGTAGCCCGCACTTCCGCCGAGATTGCAGGCTCCAACAGCGTAGAACCACGGAACATTCGGCGTCGCACTCCAAAGCGTCGGACCGATGACACCGGTCGGGGCAACTCCCGCCGCGCCAGCGTTGACCAGATACGTGCAGTAGAGCTGCGGCCAACGGGGCCGAATGCCAAGTTTCCCCCACGAAGTTGGCAGGGTCCCAAGAGCAACTGGCGTTCGCACCGAATCGAAATCCGCGCTTGGGTCGCTCGGGAAGAACTCTCCGACAGCTTCGGTCTGCGGATTGGCGTCACTTCGGTGCGCGCCCAGGAACTGAGCGGCGTCGAGAAAGTAGAGCTGCTCTTTGGCCGCAAATTCCGCCAGCAGCGCCGTCGGTTCCGACAGGCGGGCGCGCCCAATATACCTGCGATAGCTCACCACGGAAATCGCAGCGAGAATGCCAATGATGACCACGACAATCATCAGCTCGACAATCGACATACCTCGCTCGGAAGATCTCCGCATGGTGACCTTCCTCTATTCTAGGCCGCAACGCAGCTGGGGTCTACGGCGATTCGCGCCATGTTCGTGACCGTCGCGCCCGCGGCCACACGACGCATCGCGTCTACCACAAAGAGCATTGGTCGGCCGATGCTGGTGAGAATCCATGGCTTGTCAGGCAACTAATGAGCTAGAGTTCCACAAGTCACGCAACATCGCACGGCCAGACGGCCGTCAACCAAGGAGCTTGCTCTTGGCATTGACCCTCATGATTGGTCAAAAGGCTGTGTACCCCTCCCGCGGGATCGCGGAAGTCGTGGACATAGAGAAGAAGGAAATCGGCGGCAAGATTCAGGACTTCTATGTCCTGCGCCTGACCACCAGCGATCTCAAGATCCTCGTGCATATCGACAAGGCCGAGCAGGTGGGTCTACGACCGGTCGCAGGCAAAGCCGACGCGGACGAAGTACTGCAGATTCTCCGCGAAAAAGTGGTTCAGTTTGAACGCCACACCTGGAACCGACGCTACCGCGCGTTCATGGACAAGATCAAGTCCGGTTCGCTGTTTGAAGTCGCCGAGGTGTTCCGCGACCTGCAC
>PMLH01000364.1 GCA_003159055.1 Myxococcales bacterium | reverse complement strand
TGCTCGGGCGCCATGTATTCGGGCGTTCCGAAGATCATGCCGGTGCGGGTCAGGCGTGGCCCGTTGGGATCCAGGCCCATCACCTTGGCGATGCCGAAGTCCAGAATCTTCACGAAGTGCGGCTGGCCTTCGCGCTGGATCAAGAAGATGTTCTCCGGCTTCATATCGCGATGGACGATGCCCTTGTCGTGCGCCGCCCGCAGTGCCCTGCAGATCTGCAAGACGATCTCGCGCGCCTGGCCCCAGTCCATCGCGCCCTGGGTTCGCACGATCTCGCCGAGATCCTTGCCGTCCAGAAACTCCATCGCGATGAAGACGAGTCCATCGGGAGACTGGCCGAAGTCGGAAATGTCGATGACGTTTTCGTGGCCTATGCGGGACGCACTGCGAGCCTCCTGCAAGAACCGCGCGACCAGGTCGGACCGGCGAGCCAACTCAGGCGCAAGCACCTTGAGCGCGAACTTCTTCTCGATGACCACGTGTTCGGCGAGATACACTGACCCCATCCCACCTTCGCCCAGTTTTCGCAGAACCTTGTAGCGATCCGCGACGACCAGAGAGATGAGGGGGTCGGCATTGGCCTTGGGGCTGTCACCAACACTCATTCTTATGCACTTTACCACGGACGCCGCTACAATGTTCTCCGTCTCGCATGGCCAGCATCGTCGCGTACATCGAGGTGCGGGAAGGCGCCATCACCCCGCCTTCTCTGTTTGCGATTGGCGAATCACGCCGCATTGCACAGGATGTGGGAGCCACGGTGTTCGCCTTCTTGCCGGTCGGTGCGATCTCACACATCCAAATAGACCAGCTGGCTGAACAGCTTAGCTCCGCCGGCGCAGACCGCATCCTCTGTTCTTCTGACGAGACGCTGGCCGGCCCAGCCCTCGACGTAACCCATGGGGCGGTCTTGGCCCAGCTAGCCGACCACCTACGTCCGCTGCTCTTTCTGTTTCCAGCCGGGGGCACCGGCACCGAGCTCGGACCGCCGCTGGCGATCCGAATCGGCGCCGCCTATGTGCCCGCAGGCAAGGTCGAAATCCACGTGAGCGAGGGGCACCCGGAGCCAGCCTCGCACCGAGTCCTGATCTCGCGATGGCGAGCCGCCCGCGACGGCGTTCGACGAATTGACGTCGGCGACTTGGAGCACCCCGTGGTTGCGGCGCTACAGGCGGGTTTGGCGGCGGATTCGCTGGGCGAGTCGTACGCGGAAGTCGAGATGATCCCCTGCCCAACCGCCAAGGTCCCGAGCGTTCGGCTGCTGCGAGTCGATGCGGCTCCGCAAACGCCGGCCGCATCGTGCTCGACCCTGGTCTGCGTCTCGGCTGGGACGAGTTCGGCCGACTTGGAGGCGCTGCGAGCCGAGCTGCCTGCAGATGCCTGCTTGCGCACAGAGAAGGACGGTGACCTGACCAGTGCGGAGCCGGAGACGCTGCTTCTGCTCTCGGTCGACCTTGCGCGGCTGCCGATCCGTGCGGGCACGGTTGGAAACGTCGCGGGAACGCCCGCCGAGCTTGGGGCAGCCCTGCGTCGCTTGCGCGCCCTGGACGAGGGGTCGTGCACGTGATTGTCCTGGTTTGCCTTGAGGCACCCCAGCCCGGCCGAGGCGCCAAGGCGGCGGAAGCCCTCGCGCGCAGGCTGGTGGGTGTCGCGCAAACCGTTGCGATCAGCGCCGGCGGCACCGCCAATAGCGAAGCGATCGCCTGGGCGCTAGGCCGGCGATCGTTTCAGCGGATCATTCACCTCGACGCCCCTTCGCTCGACAAGACCGACTTCATGACTCTGGGGACGGTGCTCGCCGAGGTCGCGCGCAAGGTCGAGGCCAACGTGGTGATCGCTGGCGAGCACAGCGACGTCGAGGGCCAGGGGTTGGTGCCCGCCGCGCTCGCGCACCAACTCCACGCACCACTCCTCTCGCGCGTGCAAGACGTGAGGCTCCCATCGCCCGATTCGCGACAGTTGGAGATCACCGTCCCCGCCGGAGGACGGCTATGCACCCTCGAGTGTCCCTTCCCCGTCGTACTGACGACAACGGCCGCGTTTGAGAGCGAGGCGGTGGCGCCGGAAGTCCCAAGCGCGGCATCGGTCGTAGAAACCATCACCCTCGCGCAGCTAGCCCTCGATTCCAGCAGGCTGGTGCCCCGCCCAGAGCTGCTCGGCTCTCGGTTGCCCCTGCCGGCCAGTAAGACCCGGCACATGACCTCGGACGAGGCCGCGCGAATTCTCTTGCGACGGCAATGACAATCGTTGGGCCAGCCGGCGGCGATGTCTCCAGCGCACGCCTGTCTTGGACGTCGGCCCTGCGCCAACGCCTCGATGTCGCCTGCCTGGCCGTGGCGCTGCTGGCCTTCGCAGTGCTCAAGCTTTATTCGCTCAATTTCGTGCTGGGCGACGAGCACATGTATTTCTACATGAGCGTGCTCGTGTCGAAGGGAAAGTGGCCATACCGCGACTTCTTCTTTTCCCACCCGCCGCTGCAGCTCTATCTGATGGGTGCGCTCTACAAGGCGTTCGGCTATTCGCTGGCGCTCTCGAAAGCCGTGCCCAGCTTGGCTGCGATGGTTTCCGGCATGTATGTCTTCCTGATCGGCAAGCGACTGGTCGGCCGCTGGGAGGGGCTCTTCGCCACGGTTCTGTTTCTTTTTACCTACGACGTCCTGCGCGGCTCGTCGCACTTCACGGGCGCGAACTGCGCGTTGGCGTTCGGCCTCATCGCCGCCTATCAGGCCATCCAAGGCCGCCAGATCCTGGCCGGCGTGTTCTTTGCCCTGGGCACGTTCATCGGCGTGTACATCGCTCCACTGGCGCTGATGGTCGGCGTGTTGCTGGTCTTTCGTTCCTGGAAAGAATCACTGCGGCTTCTTGGCACGTACGCGCTTGGATGTGGCTTGGTCTGCCTGGTTTTCGCAAGCGTGGGCGGGCAGGCCTTCTGGTACCAGATCTTCGGCTACAACCTGAACAAGATCGCCTTTCGCTATTCTTGGTACGCCAAATTCCGCAACGTCGCGTATCTGAATTCGCTGGCGATGATCGGCTTTGTGCCGGGAATTGCGTGGGCCGCGGCGATGTGGGTCGTGCGCGGCCGCGCCCGGGGCGCGATGGTGTTGCCGGGGGCGGCCGGTCGGCTCGGCGCTCGGCTGGATCTGTGGGGCGGCGACCGAGTGGCCGCACAGATGCTGTTTGCGACCCTCAACTGCGGCTATTTCTACTTCTACTCGACCCGCGTGGATTACTACTCGTACTACTTCATGCTGATCATGCCCTGGATGGGGCTTGCGACCGCCACCGTCACGCTGGACGTGATCCGCTTCGTCCGAGAACATCGTTCAGGCAAGAAACCGGAAGCCGCGCTTCCGCGTTCCGAGCGCCGTCGGCGCGAGAACGCTGGCCGAAAGCGCAAGAACACAGCATCCGCGGCGCCATGGTGGCCGTTGGTTCTGTGCGGCTCGGTGCTCGGCGGCGTTCTGCTCTATCGCCAAGGGATCGGCGGTGATCGGCAAGCCGAGATGGGCGAAGAAGGCTCGCACTACACCTGGCGCGACAGTCGCTACTTGCCAGGTTTCGTCAACCGTCTGGTGCACGCCGTGTTCTGGACGCCGACCAGCGATCCGATTCATCCCCCCAATCCCATCACGTACTACCTGCAACACGAAACCCTGAGCGCGCCGACGGTGGACAACTTCGTCCAGGCTGTCCGCCGGCAATGTCATCCCGGCGAACGTATTTTCGGCGAATATTCGTTGGGACCGTTCGCCGCCGCGCTGGGTCCGTGCGTGCTGGGCGCCGACTTGGCCGACACCAATCCCCATCGCTTCAAGGTCCACGAGAGTACCCCCGAGGGTTGGGTGCGCGCGCTGGAAGCGGATCACTTGGCCATCGCGATCGTTTCCCCTAGCGCGGCCATGATGAAAGAACGTGCCATCCGCGAATACTTGAGCGGCACCTTTCCGCGTGTGGTCGAAACCTGGGACGACCCGCACGTGGGACACGTCGAGCTGCGGCGGCGGGCTCCATAGCCTCAAGACGTGTCCATCAATCGCGGACCGAGCCCGACCGAGCGAGCAAGCCCGCCCGCGAGGCGCGACGAGCGCGCATGGCGCGGGCTATGTAAACGAGGAGAAACGAAGCGGGCGGGCTGCGCAGCCGGGCTGGAGACGGGAGCGATTGATGGACACGTCTTCAGGGCAGCAGCCGGCCACGTCTCGGTCGGCTGCTGTGCACACCCTGCACGCGGCGCCACGTTGGCCGACGCGAATCTAAATGCCTGTGCCCGTGCGGATTGTCAGGATTCTGTCACGGTAAGGTCATTTCTTGCATGGTATGCACGCAAAAACACGGCCAGGACTGCCAACGGGAGGCGCCGACGGCGCAAATGATCTGGACTTTCTTTTTTCGGCGGACCATTCTACCTGCAATCGGCCGCAGACGAATGTCGGGCGGTCGGTCGTTCGTCTCCCGTCTGAGGCATTAGCCGCTGCTGGGTAGCGATTGAAACTTGGACCCTGCAGAAGGAAGAGAAAAGATGGGAAAGAGACTGTACGTCGGCAATTTGTCGTATTCGACCACCGAGGCTGATCTGCGCGATGCGTTCGCGGCGACTGGGCACGACGTGGCCGAGGCGAAGATCGTCCTCGATCGGGACACCGGTCGTCCGCGTGGCTTTGCTTTCGTCGAGATGGCGACGGACGCTGGCGCGCAGAACGCGATTGAAACCCTGAACGGCAAGGATTTGCAAGGACGCGCGATCGCCGTGAGCGAGGCGCGCGAGCGTACCGGCGGCGGTGGCGGTGGTGGATTCGGCGGCGGTGGACGCGGCGGTGATCGCGGCGGCGACCGCGGTGGATTCGGCGGCGGTGGACGCAAGCAGCGTTGGTAGATAGAAAGGCGTGAAACCGGGCACAAACAACCCTGCCGAGAAACGACGGAAGGAAGTCCTCCGGCAGAAGTGGCAGCGCGAGAAGGCCGAGCGACGCCAGCAACGGCAGAGCGAGCGACAAGAACGCGAACGGTTGGGGATCGAAGAGGATCCCGACTTGGTGGGCATCGTGCCCGGCCCCCAACCCTCGCAGCTCCCTCCAGAGGGTAGCTCCGAGGAGACACCCCCAGGAACTACCCAGCCGCCCGAGGCGGCTTCTTAGCCAGACTATGATGCGAGAGCGCGTGTCGCCCTGATGGACGGCACGCGTTTTTTGCGTTTGCGAGAGCGGGTTCGTGGGCGAGAAGCGGGGCGCGTGCGCGAGCGGCCCGGGTGGGCGGAGCTGTTCAGACCCTAAAGATCAGCGGGGGTCTGCCGAAGAAACCCCTGGTGTTTGAAACTCCATCTGGACGGATTTCCTCATGAAAAAGATCCTTGTTGTTGACGATTCTCCGAGCGTACGTCAGCAGGTAGGCATGGCGCTGACCCAAGCTGGCTATTCCGTCGTCGAGGCGGTGGACGGTCTGGATGGCCTGTCCAAGCTCGCGACGCCGGGAGTGTCGCTGGTGATCAGCGATATCAACATGCCTCGCATGAACGGGTTGGAAATGGTGGAGAAGATGAAGGCTGACGCCAGATTGTCCTCTGTGCCAGTGGTGATGCTTACCTCGGAGGGGCAGCCGGCCATCATCGAGCGCGCGAAGAAGGCTGGGGCCAAAGGCTGGATCATCAAGCCGTTCAAGGCGGACCTACTGGTGGCGGCTGTGAAGAAGCTGGCGGGCGACTAGGAGGAGCTGTGGACGAAAAACTGCCGTCGAGCATGCGAGCGCTCGTGGATCGGGCGATTGGCCGCATGGCCTCGCTGCGGTCCTTCATTCGCGACCGAGTTCTCGAAGTCGACCGCATGGCCCAACGCGAGGTTGTCGCGGCAGCCCAAGACGTCAACACCATCTACACTTCAGCCACGACGCAAATCGCTGAGTTGAAGTCGCGTCTTTCCAATGTGTCGATGGGCGACTCCGAATCGGGGGGCACCTCGGCTGAAAGACAACTTCTTGCCGTCGAACGCTATGTGAACGATCTCGAAAGACAGATCAGCGATCTGAAGAACATCGCCAGTCAATCCGCAGGCTGCACGGCGCAGATCGAACGGGCGACCCAACAGATCCAGAAGCTCACGACTGACGCGCACATGCTGTCGATCAATGCGCGCATCGAGGCCGCGCGCAGTACGGACGGCTCCTCAAGAGGGTTCGCGGTCATTGCGGTCGAAATGAAGGAATTGAGTCGGGCGATCACCACGACCAGCGACAGCGTGAAGAACTTGGCCCGAACGCTTGGCGCTCTTTTGCCTCAACTCGACAGTGGCATGAGTGGGCTGCGCGAGCATTCGAAAGAGTTCTCTGGCTCGCTGGCCGTCGACATTCGCGACCTGGCCAAGAAAGCAGCTGCCCAGAAACGCCAGGTCGAGACCGCGCTGGCAGCCAGCGACGTCACCTTAGGTGCTATCGTGCAAGCCTCCCAGAGTGCACTTTCCCACTTGCAGTTCCAGGACGTGATCTCGCAGGGACTGATGCGCATGGATGCGGTCGCTCGGGAAACCGAGGCAGGGATGTGCAAGGATCTGAACGCTGAGGACCGTGTCGCAGCGATCGAGAGCGCCATGCACGTCGAGTTGGGCGGCGACAAGACCGTCGAGCACGAGAATGCTGGCAAGGTGCTTCTGTTCTAAACGACCGGC
>PMLH01000025.1 GCA_003159055.1 Myxococcales bacterium | reverse complement strand
GGCAGGTGCCGAGTGCAGAGCTGAACCCTCCCAGGGTTCCCATTACTATGGGAATCGAATCTGCGCGCCCAGCCCGACATCAAGGTCGATGCGGAACCAGCGGTTTAGGCCAATCGTCTCACCGAACTGCAGGTAGAACCCCACGTTGCGAATGGGGTCGTACATAAGGCCGTTCGAGTTTCGCATCCCGAAGTCGCTGCTGGGGGTGTTCGCCCGGAAATACGTGTAGTCGTAGACGAACTGCAAGGTCGTGTAGAATTTGAGCGCAATTTCTTGGTCCAGCCAGAACCGCATGCCCGGCGCGACGGCGAATTGGCGGCTGTCGGTGGCCGCAGGATCCCGTTCCAGGCCGAAGCGAAAATCGACGATGAGGTCCATGCGGGCGATTGCGCCGAACGCGAGCTGAAAGTCGAGGAACGTGGGCAACCGGCGTGCGCAGACGGGCTTAGTCGCGATGCCGCTCGGATCCCCGCAGGACTGGGTCTCTTTGTAACGGACGATCATGCGGTAACCGGTCCCCGGCATGATCGAAAGTCCGGTTTGCAAGCGATGGTTGCGCTCGGCGGGCCCACCGAATCTCGTCGGTTCGCCTGCTGGGGCCGGCGGCTCCGGCGGGGCGGTCTTCGGCCGGCGTTTGCGCTTGGCCCCGGCGGTGTCCCCCCTTGAGGAAGCTGGGCCGGATTCGTCGTCGGCGGCCGCGTCTGGCGCAAGCGCGGGCACGGAGCCGCGATTTTCGCTGTTTTTTTCGCTATCCTGGGCACGTGCGGACTTGCCCGCGACAGTCGAAACAACAACCATCATACTCAGGGGAATGACCAACCTGGACAAGTACCTCATGGCGGGCACTAGTATCGAATGAGCGCGGCCCGTTTGCCAGAGCCGCGATCGGGCGGGGGACCGCATTCTACGTCCTGCGGCAAGGGCTGCGTCCCCCGACGGCAATTCCTGGCCGGCGCTTTGGCGGCTGCTGTGCTCGGGTCATCGAGGATGGTCCGCGCACTTGGCGACCTGTCGAAATTCCGGTTCTTGCGGCTGCGTCTTCCCGACCTTCCGGACGTGCGGCCAGGCGCTTTGCGCCGACTCTCCTGGGAGCTGGAACGGCGGACGAGCCTCTTCACCCTTGCCGATCCGATCGAGCTGCCGCTCGCGAGCCCGGAGCTGTTTCGCTACCCGTTGTGCCTGCTGTCCGGGGATCGCGCCTTCTCCATGCCGTCCGAGGGTGACGTCGTGCGACTGCGCCGCTACCTGACGTTTGGTGGCTGCCTCTGGATCGACTCGGCGGAAGGGCGCGCGGGTGGCGGCTTCGATGAGTCCGTGCGGCGCCTGCTCGCGCTGGTACTGCCCGGCGACTTGCCCAAGGCGGTTCCCGAGGAACACGTCCTGTGGCGATCGTTTTACATCGTCCACGATGCACCCGGCCGGGTGTTCTTGCCGGCTCGGCTCGAAGGCATCGAGCGCGATCGTCGTTTGTCGGTGATCTACACGCAAAACGATCTGTGCGGCGCCATGGCGCGCGACGGGTTCGGTCGCTGGGAACACAATGTGACCCCAGGCGGAGACGAGCAGCGCGAGCGGTGTTTTCGCTTCGTCGTCAATCTGGTGATGTACGCGCTCTGCCTGGACTACAAGACCGAGCAGGCTCACATCGATTTCATCATGCGCACCCGGAGATCGCAGCCGTGAACCAGCTGCGGCTCGTGGCAGATTGGCGGCTGGCCTTCGGCACGCAACTTGGTCGCGGCATGCTGGTGCTGCTGGGCGTGCTTGCGTTGCTGGCGCTGGCGGCATCTGCCGCGTCGCTTTGGCGCGGCCGACGGCGCGGACACGTCGTCCCGCTTCTGCTTCTGCGCGCTTGTGCGATTGGCGTGTGCCTTCTGGTTTGCCTCGAGCCCAAGCTGGAGTTCAGCCAGGTGAGCGTGGTGCCCAACTACGTCGCGGTGCTGGTGGACAGCTCGCGTTCGATGAGCGTGTCGCCGCCCGATCGCGGCCCCACGCGAGCCCAGCGCGCCGCGAACATTGTTGCCTCCGCCGCGGGCACCTTCGCCGAGTGGGAAGCAGGCGGGCATCGCCTGGAGTTCTATACGTTTGGTGAAGCGCTCGCCCCGACCACGCGCACCTCGCCGCCATCGCCCAAGGCCGAGACCACGCGCATCGGCGAAGCCTTGTCCGAGTTGCGCACGCGCTTCGCTGGGCGCGACCTGGGCGCGGTGATCGTGATTTCCGACGGTATCGACACTGGTCGCATCGGGCGCGGGCCGATCGACGCGGACACACGAACGACGCTGGAGGCCTTGGGCGCGCCCGTGCACACGGTCTTCGTCGGTGAAAAGGAATTGCGCGATCTATCCGTGGCGACCGTTCTGGCGGACGATTTCGCCTTCGTGCGCACGCCGGTGAAGCTCGTCGCGGTGCTTGGGCACAGTGGTCTGGGCGGTCGCATGGTCGACGTGTCGCTGCTGCGCGACGGACGCCTGCTCGACGCAAAAGCGGTGCGGCTGCAGGCCGACCGCCCGCAAGAAACCGTGACCTTCGATTTTACGCCCGACCACCCCGGCAACTACGTGTTCGAAATCAAGACGCCGGTGCTCACCGGCGAAGCGCTCGACAGCAACAACAGCCAGGTCTTCACGCTGAAGGTTATTCGCGATCGCGTGCGCGTGTTGCACGTGTGCGGGCGACCGTCGTGGAACGAGCGCTTTCTGCGCTCGATGCTGCGGCTCGACCCCAATGTCGACCTGGTGTCTTTCTTCATCATGCGCACCGACACCGACGAGATGCCCTACGGCCAGGGCGAGATGTCGCTGATTCCCTTTCCCTACAAGGAGATCTTCGACGAGCAATTGAATTCGTTCGACCTGCTGATTTTCGACAACTTCAACTTCAAACCCTATTGGGTCGAGCCGTACTTGCCGGGCGTGAGGGCCTATATCGAGGGTGGCGGAGCGCTGGCGATGGTGGGCGGCGACTTGTCGTTTGCGAGCGGCCTGTACGGTGACAGCGCGCTTCACGACGCGCTGCCGGTCGAGCTGGGGGGAATTCCCCAAGACGGGCCGGCTTCGTACACGACCGACAGTTTTCGTCCACGCCTGACCGCCGAGGGGCGCAGTCATCCGGCGACCGCACTCAGTCTGGATGGCCGGATCAATGAATCGCGCTGGGCTGCCCTGCCGCCGCTGGTGGGTATCAACCGCGTCGCCGGTCTTCGTCCCGGCGCGCGCGCCTTGCTGGTGCATCCGTCGCAGAAGAGCGGCGACGGAAAGCCGGCCCCCGTGCTGGCCGTGTCCGACGTGGGCAAGGGGCGCAGTCTGGCGCTGCTGACCGATTCTGCATGGAACTGGGGATTTCAAGCGGCGGGCGTAGGTGACGATGGTCGCGCCTTCCAGCGTTTCTGGGAAGGCGCGATTCGTTGGCTGGTGCGCGACCCCGCGCTCACGCTTTTGCACATCGACCTCGACAAGGTCGAATACCGGCGCGGTCAGACCGTGTCCGCGCGGGTTCGCACCCTGCGTGCCGACTACACGGGCGCACCGGGCGTCGACGTCTCTCTCGAGCTGCGACCGGTGGAAGCCGCCGAGGCGGCCGCGCCTCTGCGCGCACTGAAGCTGACCACCAGCGCCGACGGCGAAACCCACTTGGAGCTCGCCGGTCTCGAGACCGGCGCCTACCGCTTGCTCGGCCGTGCGACCCTGGACGGGCGCGCAGTGGAAGAGCGCGCAACGTTTGTGATTCGGGCCGAAGGTCACGAGCTCGACGACGTGGTCGCGCGCGAAGATGTCCTGCGCGAGATCGCGAACGCGAGCGGCGGCGATTTTCGCGCCGGATCACTCGCAAGCCCGCGCATCAAGCCCCCGCGCAAGGTGCGCGTAGGCAGCCTCCGCACCGTGGAGATGTGGTCGAATCCCCTGATGCTGCTGCTCGCAGTGGGCCTGTTGGCGGCTGAGTGGACGCTACGACGAAGAAGCGGGCACGCCTAGCCCGCACAACTCACCACGATTCGTTCTTCGACAGGCTCCCGAGAACAATCCGAGCTTGTGAAGTGGGCTACACGCCAAGGGTCGCCGACGTGGCCGGTTCTCCGCGGGCCGCAAGTAGTTGCCCTTCTCGTGATATCCGCGGTAAGAGCCTGCAATGCGCTGGCGCGTCTTTTCGGTTGCCGTTGGTCTTGCCAGCAGCTCGACGATAGCGCTCGAGCTGCTGCTTACCCGCATTTTCAGTGTCACCATGTACTACCACTTCGCGTACATGGTGATCTCGATCGCGATGCTTGGCCTCTCCATCTCGGGCGTGTCGATCTATCTTCTGCCGTCGCTGTTCCGGCGTCGTCGCGCTCCGTTGCTGGCGTCGCTGTTCATGCTGGTGTTTGCGCTTGCGGTTCTGTGGACGCTGCGAACGGCTCTTGCCAATCCCATCAGCCTGACCCACTGGCGCGAAAACATTGGTCGGCTCGGCATGCTCTACCTCAGCGCCGGACTCACCATGCTCTCGTCCGGCTTTGCCATTTCGCTCGCCATCGCAAATGCCGGCGATCGCATCGGTCAGGTCTACGCTTCCGATCTCATCGGTGCGGCGATCGGATGCATTTTGATCATCCCCGCCATCTCGCTTCTGGGGTGTCCTGGCGCCCTGGTTGCGTGCGGTGCCATGGCCGCCCTGTCGGCTGCCCTGTTTGCTGTCTCGTCGACAGAGACCGATTCTCCGCGGCTGCGCGTGGGGGTGTCGGCCGTCGCGTCGACCGTCGCCATTGTTCTGGCCGTCCTCGCGGCTGGCGAGAATAGCTCACACCGTTTTGGGCTGGCCCGGAACGCAGAGAAGTTCCTCGGCAGTCGCGAAGTGCTGTTCGAAAAATGGAATTCGTTCTCGCAAATCACGGTCGCGCCCGCGGGCGCCCCCGATCACCGCTGGATCTTCATCGACGCCGACGCGGCCACGCGNNCTACAGCGAGGTCCGCGCCTCGTCGCTCGTGTATGCACTCCGCCACGAACGACCGGCGTTGATCATCGGGCCGGGCGGCGGCACCGACGTCATCGCGGCCCTTCATCACGGCGTGCCCAAGGTGGTCGGTGTCGAGGTCAATCCGATCATCGTGAATGACGTGGTTCGCGGCCAGTTTGCGAGCTACGGTGGCGACCTCTACCGCGACCCTCGCGTCCACGTTGTCGTCGACGAGGGCCGAAGTTACATCCGACGAGCCGACGAGACCTATGGCTCGATCCAGGCCACCCTGGTTGACACCTGGGCTGCATCCTCGTCGGGCGCATTCACCCTGTCGGAAAACAACCTGTACACCGTCGAAGCGTTCGAGGAGTTTCTCGACCATCTGGCGCCCGGCGGCATTGTTGCCATCACCCGTTGGCACGATCCGAACAAGCCGAAGGAGTTCCTGCGGCTGGTCGCCCTGGGCCGGGAAGCCCTCGAGCGCCGTG
>PMLH01000424.1 GCA_003159055.1 Myxococcales bacterium | reverse complement strand
AAGGAGGATGCGATGGACTGAAACCTTCTAATGGAGTCCAGTGGGTGAAAGACCCATCCGGGAAAGGCCAGCCACCACCCGGTAGCGAGTCTTGCGTGTAGGGCGGGGAGACCCGCACCACGAAGCGTAGACAGCGAGTGCACAGGCCGTGCGATAGAGCCCCGAAACTCGTTAGTCGTGGGAGCCGACCCTCTGCATGCCGGGGAAGGCAACATCAAGGCACCGACAGGACGTCAGGGCCAGGTGCCGAGGTCCCACCGGGGTCCGAGAACAGGGCATGTGCACAAGGACTCTCTCAACCACGCTATGAGCTCCGCTTGGTCAATAACGACCACAGGAGCTCAAGACGATGCCCAGAACGAAAACTTTTCCACAGAGCAGTGCTGACACGGCAGTAGACATCCAGAAGCTTGCGGCTGCGTTCGCGGAATTCCGGCGCACACACAAATCGGGCACGCGCATACCGGAGACGCTTCGTGGCGAGGCGGCGCGGGCACTCGCTCGAGGCATTTCCGGAACGCAGATTCAAAAGGGGTGTGGGTTGTCCTGGATCCAGGTCAAGAAGCTCAGGTCCTCAAGCTCGGCGCAACGCGCAGTGTCGCTACCACAACCACCGCGAGTGCTGTCGGTCGTCGACGAGAGAGAGCGCAGGCCGAGCATGAGCGAGGCCATTGAGATCGGCATCGGGCCGTGGCGCTTGAGTGTGACACGTGCTGCGTAGCGGCGAGACGACTCGATGCTCAGCGTGAAAATCCGCCGGGTGTTCTTGGCGAGGCACCGCGTAGACTTCAGAAAGCGCTTCGATGGTTTAGTAGGCGAAGCGTTCAGTCTCGGCGCGGATCCGTATGGCGGCGACTGCGTGTTGTTCATCAAAAAGGACCACACGCAACTGCGCGCCATCGTGGGTGATAACGTGGGCCTGTACCTGGTTTGCCGGCGCTTCGAAGGCGGGCGGCTGCGCAGGCTGGCCGCGTTTGCCGAGAACCCATCAGCCTCCGAGATATCGGCCGCCGAGTTGTCGCTGCTGCTCGAAGGCGCGAACTTCACCGTGCACGAGCGTGCTCGGGCGTGGCGCAACGATGACCCACAGGGGTAGCTGAATCCTGTTGACCGATCCGGATCGAGATGATCTTTACTGGGCGTGGCGCAGGCGCTCGCACCGTTGACGCAAGAGGACCGCGCGGCGATTGCATCGTGGCGGGCCAAGGCGCCGAAGTCAGTGCCCGAGCCCGTGCTGGCGGCGCTCGACCAACACGAAGCGCTGTTTGACGGTCTCTCCGGCAGCCGCTACCGGTTGGCGCAAATTCTGGTCGAGCTGAGACGCGCGTTGGGAATCACGCCGGCGACCGAGCGGCGTAACTGCAAAGACCCGCTGGGACCGCTCTCCAACGGTGACGGCAAGCGACCCAAGAGCAAGCGCGAGCAGTTGGAGCTGAACGTCGAGCGCTATGAGACGCTCGCGAAATGGCACAAGGACATAGCAAGACAGCATCACCGCAAGGTGAAGGCCATCAAGGGCAAGCTCATGAAGATGCCGGCCGGAATCGGCGAGGACGCGCGCACAGACGCAGAGAGAGAGCAGGACGAGGCCGAGGTGCGCGAACACATGGCCAGACTCAGGCTCGGCGACGGGGCCGACCCGGCGTTCGAATCTTCAAAGGAAGCCTTCATGACGGGCGCGCAGATAGCGAGCGAGGAGGAGACGAGGCTCTTGCCTGCGCCCATTGGCGAGGACAAGGACACCAAAGTTTTGGCCACGGTCGTCGACGAGCGAGAGCGATACGATTTTTCGTTTTCTCTTCGGCGCGTCGCCGTAAACGTCGAGAAGAAAGTCATCGAAGGCAAAGACGGTGAGCGGTACATGGCGTCGGCGTCGGCGTCGACGGCAGACATCGGGCCGCCGCGCTACGCGGTGACGTGGGAGTTTTTGGCCCACATGACGATTTTGGTCGTGCAGTACGCGATGCCGATGAATCGGCTCGGTGGGCTGTTGTCGACGGACGCGAAACAATTTACGGCGGGCACGCTGGCTCGTCTGCTTCGATACGTCGCGCAGCGGTTTGCGCCGATCTATCTCCACATCGTGGATTGTCTTGCCGACAGCGCCATCATCACCGGCGATGATACGTCAGCGAGGGTCGTGGAAGTCGGTCGCTATTTTGCTCAAGCCAAGCCCGAAGAGGCGCCGCCGTGGCGGAGGTATCGAACCAGCGAGATGGCCAGTCGCAGCATCAGGGAGCAGAACGACACCAGCTTGGCGGCGATGCTGGCAAGCGAGCTGAGTTTTGAGTTCGGGCGCCGTACTGGCGATGGGACGAAGATTTCTCTGCACACGACGACGATATCTGGTCGCAGCGAAGCAAACGACCCGCGCAGTCTCATCGTTGCCTATCGAAGCCATCTCGGCGGCTTCGGCAATCTGCTCGAGATGCTGCTGCGCAAGCGACGCAAAAGCGCCCGCTCGTTGACGGTGCAATCGGACCTGGCAACGGTGAACCTGGTGGCCGATGAGAAGCTGCTCGAGCGCTTCGACATCCGCTACGCCGGATGTGCAAGCCACGCGAGGCGGCCTTTTGCGCTCTACGAGCACGAGGACCCGGACAACTGTTCGCGCATGCTCCACCTGTTCAAAGGGCTGTTCATACACGAGCACGGGCTCAATCTCCTTGGCCGAAATCGCAAGAACGTGCTCGCTGTGCGTGACGTCGACAGTCGCGCACTGTGGGGCGAGATCAAAGAAGTGGCCCAGGACATCAGCAAGCGCTGGTCGCGGGAGACGAAGCTCGGCGAGGGCGCACGCTACATCATCCGCCACTTCGACAAACTCACGACCTACCTCGACGACCCCCGGCTCGACCTGTCGAACAATTTTTCAGAAAGAATGTTGCGCCTTGAAAAACTGATCGAAGCCAGCTCGCTGTTCCGCACCACCCTCGAAGGTCGCTTTGCTCTCGATGTCATGCGCAGCGTATTGCAGACGGCAGTCGCCGCCCGCGCATCCTTGCAGCCCTACGTACTGAGCGTTCTGCGCGCCGACCCCGACGAGGTAGCAAAATCCCCTGAACGCTTTACGCCGAGAGCCTGGGCCGAAGCAAAC
>PMLH01000187.1 GCA_003159055.1 Myxococcales bacterium | reverse complement strand
GTGTCGACCACGTCACGCAACATGCGGTAGCCGGGTGCCGTGATCACGATCCGGTGCGCGCCCGGTTTGGTCAGGATGGTGTTCGGGACCGTTCCTGATTCCACACCGTCGATCCACACGACCCCACCCGAAGGGCTGATCTTGAGAATCAGGTGGCCGGCCGGAATGTCGGGCCTCTTTTCCAGCCTCGGCTTCGCAGCTTCCAGCCTCGCCCGTTCGGCGGCCATCGCGGCGTCTTTGCGCTGGCTTTCTGCGCGGACGGCGCGCCAGCTCTGCAGGAAGAAATGGCCTTCCACGGAAGCGGCGATGAGCCCGATGAGCAGCGGGGCCCAAGCATAGCGAAACAGCTTTCGGGCAAACTCGCTGTTGGTCCAGGCCAGCAAACGGATGGCGCGACGGCGACGACGGCGTTTGACCTTTCCATCGGGGCCGACCTCGACCTCGTCCTCGTCGTCGTCGTCGTAGACCACACCGACGTCGGGATCATCGGCGGCGATGGCACCGCGAGAGTCGGCGGTCCGCGCTTGTCCTTGTGCAGCCAAGACGAAGGGCGCCAGCGCCTGACCGTCGCCTTCATCCTCGGACACCGTCGGCCCTTGCCGAGGATATTCAGGACCAACGCCATCTTCTATCCCGCCGGCGACCGAGGCGCCCAGCGGCTCAGGCTGGACGGGGGCCGGCGCCGCCCGCGTGGCCAGGGCGATTCCTGCTTGCGCAGACAGCAGCGCCACCGAAAGCTGGCGCATGACCTCCCCGGCCGACTTGGGCCGCAAGGCGACGTCGTACGCGAGCATCCGAGCAAGGCACGAAGCGATCGCTGGATGAATTCCGGCGAAGTCGGGTGGACCTTGCTTGATCCGGTCGAGCAGCGTCGTCGGTGTATTCGACTCGAAGGGCGGTTTGCCGAAACAAAGAAAGTAGAGCAGTGCCCCCAAAGCGTAGAGGTCGGACACCTGCTCGGCGGGCTCGCCCTGCAGTTGCTCCGGGGCTGCGTACTGCCAGTGCTCGCTCGGCCAGGTCGGCTCGGTCCGCAGCGCCTCGATGATGGCACAGTCGAGCAGCAACATATCGCCGCTCGGCCGGATGAGCACGTTGCCAGGCGAAAGCGCCCCGTGCACGCGAGGCCCGTCGGGTTGCGAATGCAAGGGGGCCAAGCGTTCCGCCAGCTTCCGTCCCACAAGGCCCACCAAGCGAACGTCCATCACCTCCCCCGGGGGAACTGATTGCGCACGCAACCGAGACAGATTCACACCCTCGCTGAACTCGAACGCGGCAAACACAGGACCGGGGCCTTCGCCGATGTCGACCAGGCTCGGTAGGCCCGGCAGCGAGGTCCAGCGCAACATGCGCACGGTGTCGAGGAAACGCACGACCAGAGCGGGTCCGCAGGACTCCCTGCGCAACACCTTGAGAATGAACGCTTGCTGCGCCTGCCCCGAAGGCAGGTCGTCGCCCGCGCGTGCGCGAAAGGTCTCGATCAACCTCTGTTGGCCGAGCAAGGCCAAGGGCAAGTAGCGCCCTATGCGCAGAGCCTCTGCGGCCATTGTCGACGGGACCTCATTTCCTGAGCTACATCGACGGGTTGCCGAGTTTCTTGCGCCAGCCGCCAGATTCTTGCCTCGAAGACCGCGCGAAGTCAGCGGCCGCAAAAGGCCCGCTGGCGCACCACTTCAAACATGGCGATGCCGGCGGAGGTCGACAGGTTGATGGAACGCAGCGCGGATTCGACCATGGGAATCCGGACGGTGTGTTCGGCGTAGCGATCCAAGAGTGGCCTCGGCAGCCCCACGCTCTCTCTGCCAAATACGAGAGCGACGCGCTCGGGATACGGTACGTCCCAATGCAAGCGCGTGGCTTGGGAAGAGAAGAAGAAGGGCTCGCCCAGGTCGGGCAGGTTGCGTTCGAGGTCGTCCCAACTTGGCCAGACCTTTAAGCGAACCCGCGGCCAGTAGTCGAGGCCCGCGCGGAGCAGGTAGCGGCTGTCGAGGGAGAACCCGAGCGGCTCGACCAGGTGCAGGTCGGCCCCAGCCGCCAGCGTGGTGCGGCCAATGTTGCCAGTGTTCCAGTGGATTTCAGGCTCGACGAGGATGATGTGGAGGGACGACACGTTGTGTGCTTGCCGACAAGCGCTTCCGTCGGCTGATCGAATTCTCTACTATTGGCCCATCGAAGGAAAGTGGACGTGCCCGCGCTCGACAAACTTCTCGCCCGCAACCTTGGCTGCTCGCGCGCCGAGGCGCGCAAACTGCTCGCCAAACGTGCCGACTGCCGCGTCGGCGAGGGTGGGCTTTGCCCACCTGAGCCAGAGCGCGGGAAGGCATGGAAACCCTCTCAGGGTTTCCATCTCGACGATCCGAGCGGCGAGGTTGCCGAGCATGCCGTGCCCCTCGAGATCGACCTCTGCGGGCGCCCCGTGAAGCTCTACGATGCTTTTCACCTGATGCTGAACAAGCCCGCGGGTTGCGTGACTGCGCTTCGGGACCGAGATCACCCGACCGCGTTGTCCTACCTCCGAGCGGCCCCGCTGTTTGCGGAGCTTCGACCCATCGGGCGACTGGATCTCGATTCCACCGGACTTCTGCTCTGGACCACCGACGGTGCGCTCTTGCATCGCCTGACCCATCCACGCTCGGCGATCCCGCGCAGCTACCACGTGGCGCTTGCACGCGGCTTCGATCCGCTGCCGCCGGATCTCGTCCTTCGTGATGGGCACCGCCCCAAGGTGGTGGACCTGCATGCGGCGGCGGAAGCGGACATGCATCCAAGCCTCGCACGCGCGCCGCAGGCGACCGTCTTCGCCGGCATCACGCTCGGGGATGGAGCCTATCATGAAGTGCGCCGCATCTTCGCCGCGCTGGGAAGCCACGTACTTTCACTCTGCCGGGTTTCCTTCGGCCCCCTCGATCTGCCGCGAGATCTCGCTCCTGGGGAGTGGCGACCGGTGCCCAGCCAGAGCCTTCCGCCGCAGAAACCGCGCTGAGAAGACTCTGCACGGTCCGTAACCCGGCCCCCGGGGCACGTCGCTCGCGGGAAGCTCTTGCGCCTTATGGCGCCGCCGTACCAACCACGTTCAGCTCGGCAACTGCGGTGTATTGCTTGCCCTGAATTTCCGACAGAGCGCGGAAGCGGATGTAGCGCGCAGCCTTGCTGGGAAACGTCACAACCTTCTCCGTGTGGTCGCTGGCAAAGGTTCCCGTCTTGACGGCCGTACCCCAGTTCGCGGAATCGGTGCTGGCATAGAACTCGTACTGGCCCACCACGCCGTTGTCGTTGCCATCCTGGCGGGGCAGGTAGCTCATGCCGGTGAGGTTGTAGGTTGCGCCGAGGTCGATCTGGATCTCATGGGGCAACGGCACGGTCCCGCCGGTGTACTTGGAATGCCAATAGCTCGATGACAGGCCGTCGAATGCATTGACCGCTTCATCGCTTTCCTTCTGTGTCTCTTCACTGTCGGCCATGAGCAGCTTCCACGCATCCTGCGGGATATAGTTGCTGCTGCTGTTGCCGGCCGACCAGCGCCCAGTCGTCAAATCGAGCGACCACTGGCTGTAGTTGTCCATGCCCAGCTTGGTCCCCTTCACGGTCAGTGGCAGCCAAATGTATTTCGAGCTGACCAGATCCGGGTCCTGCCAGCGATCGCTGGCGTAGATGTAGGTCGTGACCTCGCTGCCAACCACCGGGATCACGTAGGTGGATTGGGTGTCGAAGGTGTTGGAATCGCCGATGTTGGTGAGGCTCGTCCAAGGACCAGCGACGGCGGTGGCGCTGGCGTATTGCGCCTGATTGGGATCCCAGCCTGTGCATGCCGACGTGATCATGAAATAGGTGTTTCCCACTTTGAACATCGCGGGCGCTTCGCGCTTGGCGCCGGCCCACAGCTTGATGGTCAGTTGTTTGACGTCCAGGTAGTCATCGGTGAGCTGGTAGACCATCATGTCGGCGTTCTCGTTGGCGGACGACATGAAATAGGCTGCGCCATCGTCGTCCTTGAACAGGTTGCAGTCGCGCGACATGTTGCCGAGCGGCTTGAACGATTTCACGAAGGTGTAGTTGCCGTCGACGGTGGGGCTGGTGAACACACCGGCCGACGCCTCGCTGTAGTTGCCGTTGTCCCAGTGTGCCCACATCACGTACTGCTGCGTCGAGTCGTTGTAGATCACCTTGGGACGCTCGATGATGCGGTCAGAGGTGTTGAGCTGGGTCGCGGTGCTGCGGGTGATGATGGCGTTGCGGAGCTCCCAGGTCACGAGATCCTTCGAGGCGTAGCAATTGACCGCCTTGAAGGTGCCCGAGTTTTGCGACTTGTCCTCGCCGAACCAATACCAGGTGTCGCCAACCTTGAGGAAACCACCGCCGTGCGCTTCGATACGCTTGGTCTTGGTGTCGTTCCAAAACACGCCATTGTGAAAAGTGACAATCATGGCGCTGGGGTCCGATCCGGTGCCAGTGTCCTTCGCCGGGGCGTCCTGGAGGCCAGCGTCCGGGCCGCGCACCGCGACCGGCCCATCGGTAGCGCCACTCGATCCGCCTCGAGCGCTCGTGCCCCCGGTTCCCGTCGTGCCCCCGGTCTTGCCAAAGCCCCCCGCACCGGCAGAAGCACCGGTTCCGCCGCCAACCCCGGCTGCAACATCGCGAGAGCTCGGGGAAGCATCCGCGACGCCCGGCCCCGCTGTCGCGTCCCCGGTCGAGCTCTGGCTGCCCGCTTGGCCGCCCATCGCAAGAGCGGCATCGTCCCTGGCTCCCGCCGCGCCGCCGGCGCTTGCCAGCGCTGCACCACCACCGCCAACGGCGCCTCCCGCGCCGCCGCCTCCGGTCGCTGGCTTGTCTGCTTGACCACCACAGGCCAGGCCGAGCAGGCCGATCAGAGACACGCCAACGGGAACTCGCAATTTCTTCGGTGCCATCTTGCGCGCCTTCCTCGACTTCCGAGCCCATGCGGGCTCTCTTGCCAACCGGGCAACGACTTGCATCAACAGCCAGAGAATAGCCTACCCAATCGGAGTTGTCCTCTACCGCCTGCGCAGCCTATTGCGACTGCCAACGATACGGGCGTCATGCGCTTCCCCAGCCACCTAGCCGAATTCCGGTTGCCGGTACGCGCTTTCGGGTCGGCAGAACGCGAAGCCTTGCAGCAGGTCCACGCCCGCCTTCAGCATGGCATCGCGCTCGGCGATGGATTCGATGCCCGCGGCGATCACACGCGTGTTCATGGAGGAGAACAGCGACGTCATGGCGGCCAGGATCTCGACCTGCGCAGGCTTCTGGTCCGCGCCGCGCACCAGGGAGAGGTCGTACTTGACGAACTCAGGGCGAAGACGCGCGAACGACGAAAGTCCGGGATAGCCCGCGCCCAGGTTGTCCATGGCCAGATGAAATCCCAGTTTCCGCAGAGCCTCTGCGCGAGAGTCAAGGTGCTCGATGCCGTCGAGCAGCGCGTGCTCGGAGATCTCCAACACCACCCGTTTGGCAAATTGCGACAGCGGCGCCGCGGCTGAAAACAGATCGCTGTCGAGCATCTCGTGGGGATGCAGATTCACGAACACGTACTCGGCGGGCGCTTTGGCCATCGATCGGGCCACCCGCTCGCGCACCAGACGCCCGATCTGGTCGATGCGCGAAAGCCGCTCGGCCACTGCCAGCACGGACGCAGGATCGGGCAACTGCGGGTCCGAGCTGCGCAGCAAGGCCTCGTGCCCAATCACGCGGCGGCTCGACCATGAGACGATCGGCTGAAAGGCGATCGACAGTCGATCGAACGCGCGCTCGAAAGCCACTTCCAACGCTGCTCGATCGCCCATCTGGCTCCACTGGCCTCCCAGCACCTCCAAGGCCTGTCGGCGCAACCGGGCGAGGGCGTGCAACTTCGAGGCGTACGTCAGCGACTCGCAGAGCAACTCGGAAGTCACGGGCTTGGCCAGACGGCAAAGCGCCCCTTGCTCGACCGCCACCAACGCCAGCCCGTCCCCCGCAGCGTCGCTCACCAGAAGCAACGGCACGTCCAAGTCTCGCCGTCTCACGGCGCGCAGCAACGCCAACGGGTCAAGGTGCGGAAGCATCACATCCGCCAGCAACACGTCGTAGCGGGTGCTCTGCAATTGCGACAGTACCGCGGCACCGTCCAAAGCCAAGTCGACAACGAAGCCGGCACGTTCCACCGCTTCCCGGGCCAATGAAAGATGCTCGTCCACACCGTCCGCCACCAG
The DNA here is from genome assembly GCA_003159055.1 of Myxococcales bacterium. The sequence goes on along the minus strand of PMLH01000187.1, from coordinate 2,391 downwards.
AATTCGGCCAGTTGCACCCCGCGCCGCTGCTTGCCCCGCTTGGGTCGGCTGTCCCGAGTCTTCGGGTTTTGCCGTCGAGGAGGGAATTCTCGTAGAGCGCATTGCCAACTATTCTTTTATCATGGTCCGGCCAGCCCTGCTCTCCCCAGCGCAGGGCGTAGCCTCTCATGACCGACACGCTCGAAAGCGCACCCGCCCAAGAAAACGACGAGACCCTGGAAAGTCAGGTTCGCCATTTTCTTGACCTGGCCTCGGAGGGGCTTTGGCGCTTCGACCTCGTTCCTCCGGTCGCCACCCATCTGCCCGTTCACCAGCAAGCCGAAGCCATCCTCCACAATGCACGCATCGGCCTGTGCAACGACCTGTTCGCCAGGCAGTTCGGGTTTGACACGGCGAAAGCGATGGTCGGTAGGACGTTCGGCGAGCTTCTGTCCAGCACGCGCGAGGAACAGCTGGGTTTCGTGGTCGCTTTCATCATGTCGGGCTACCGTCTCGCGAATCTGCTGCTCGCCGAGCGCCGGCGCGACGACAGCGTGTTTCGTTCCCTGAACAATCTCTCGGGCGACATCGAAGCGGGCTGCCTGGTGCGCATCTGGGGCGTCAAGCGCGACGTCACCGACTTGGTCTCCGCGCAAGAGGCGCTACAAGAGGCGAAAGACCACGCTGAGCAACTGATCGAGCTGGCCAGCATCATCGTGGTGGGACTCGACCGCGACGGGCGGGTGCGCGCCTTCAATCGCACGGCGGAAAGTATCACGGGCTACTCACGCGCCGACATCGAACGCCGTAATTGGTTCGAGGTCATCGCGCCTGCCCGTCTCTATCCACAGGTCGCGCAGGAATTCCGACGGCTGCTCGACGGCGGTGAGCCCAGTACCTTCGAACTGCCGCTTCTGACAGCGACCGGCGACGAACGCTACATCGTCTGGCAGAACAACCCGATCACGGAAAGCGGCAAGGTGGCCGGTACCATTTCGTTCGGGGTCGACATCACCGCACGAAGACGCATGGAAGAGGCGTTGCGCACGCTCAACGAACAGCTTGAGTTGCGGGTCGAAGAACGTACCGCCGAGTTGGGCGCGGCCAACCGCGAGCTGGAGACTTTCGCCTATTCGGTTTCGCACGACTTGCGTGCGCCCCTGCGCTCGATCGACGGCTTCACGCAGGCGTTGCTTGAGGACTACGGCGCAAACCTTGACGAGCGGGCCCTCGACTTTTGCCACCGCGTCCGCAAGGCCGCGGGACGCATGGGGCAGTTGATCGATGACCTACTCGTCCTGTCGCGCATCACGCGCGCCGAAATGCGCTTGCAGGACGTGGATCTAAGCGCGATGGCCAATGACATCCTCGCGCTCTTGCACGAGCGCGAATCACAGCGCCGGGTGCATTTTCACGTGCAAGCCGGGCTGCGCATGCGTGGCGACGTCGGGCTTCTGCGTATCATGATGGAGAACCTGCTCGACAATGCGTGGAAATACACGCGAAAAACCGAGGAGGCCGACATCGAGGTCGGGGCGCGCTGGGAGGGAAGCCGCCAGGTCTTCTTCGTGCGCGACAACGGCGCCGGCTTCGACATGGCGGCGGCGGGCAAACTGTTTGCGCCTTTTCAGCGCCTGCACTCGGCGCAAGACTACGCCGGCACGGGCATTGGCCTTGCCACGGTCCAACGAATCGCCGCTCGCCACGGTGGTCGAGTCTCCGCGTCCGCGCAGGTCGGGAAAGGTGCGGTCTTCGAGTTCGCTTTCCCGCCACAACGTTGACCAATCGTCAGCAACTTGACGTTCCTCTCCGTCGGAAACACGACACTTCCGTGTCACTGTCAGAAATGTGATTTTTCGAAGTGGGATCCTCTCAAGCTCGGGTCCCGGCCGCCGATGCTCTACTCCGACAAATGGCAGCCACCGACCTTACCCAGAGCAGAGGAGCTACGATGTTCTTTTCCTCGGCAGGCGGAGCCACCCCAGCAGTTGACGCCATTGTTGGTCAGACTCTTGGCTCGTTCAGGATTCTGTCACTGCTCGGGGAAGGCGGCATGGGTCGCGTGTATCTCGCCGAACACGTGCTCATCGGTCGTCGCGCTGCCATCAAAGTGCTGGCGGCTGAAATCGCGGACAACGAAGACCTGGTCTCGCGCTTCTTCACAGAAGCACGCGCGGTGAACGACATCAGGCACCCCAATATCGTCGAAGTCACCGACTTCGGCACCTTCGGCAAGCAGCCTTTCATCGTGATGGAGTTGCTCGACGGCGAAACGCTGGAAGATCGCCTGGTGCGCGTTCCGGTGCTCGACCTTTCGACGGCAGCGCGGGTGGTGGCCCAGATCGCGGCTGCCGTCGGCGCAGGCCACGATCATGGCTTGGTCCATCGCGACATCAAGCCCGCCAACATTTT
>PMLH01000253.1 GCA_003159055.1 Myxococcales bacterium | reverse complement strand
GGCTGACCGGAACCGCGGCCTGGACCTTCGTCAGCGTCGCCGAGGGCATCTTCGGCATCAAGGCCGACTACAAGGGTCTCAAGATCGATCCCTGCATTCCGAAGGCGTGGAAGGGCTTCAAAGCCACCCGAAAGTTCCGCGGCGTCGAGTACCAGATCGAGGTCAAGAACCCGAGCGGCATCTGCAAGGGCGTGAAGAAGGTCACCGTCGACGGCAAAGTGGTCGCCGGCAACGTGATCCCCTTCGAAACCGACAAGAAGACCGTCAAGGTCGAGATCACGCTGGAAGCGTAATCGGAGAGGGCGCAGAGGCGGAGGAGCGCGCGGAGGCCGGAGGGAAGGTAAGGGTTGGGATCCGAATCTGAAAGCCTTGCAGAGTTCTCCCTCTCGGTGCTCCTACAGGTCTGCCCGTTCAGCTTGGCGGCTCCGAGAGCTACGCAGCGGCTGCCGGGGATCTCAAGCGTCTTCAGCCAAGCTATATCCCCGGCGCTCTCCGCGGCTTTGCGACGGCTGTCCGAGCCGGACGTGCTTTCGATTGGAAGCCGGTGGTTGATCTGTGCGCTTGGGCCACATCCCACCCTAGTGAAAGGCCAACGAAAGTGGGTGGGCCATTCTCAGTCTTCGCGTTTCCGCGAGGACCATCCTCGCCGCCGCCCGGACTTCAGGTGACAACGAGGTGACGAACGTCGCGAAGACGACCATCAATCGCCTAGCCAGAAAGGGCTATGCCGAGTTTCGCGATCTCCTGTGAGATGGGCGGCCCTCGGTCAAGGGCGGGGCACATCGATGCCGACCATGCGCATGAGGTCCAGGGCGTTTCGGCGGGTCACGACGCCCGGCCGAATCTTGTAGTCGAACAGCAGGCGATCGCCTTCCAAGGTGTCCTGGAAATGGATGTTGCTGCCGCGCATGCCAGGGGCGTCGGCGAGCGCCGATAGGGCGAGATCGTGGGTGGTCAGAAGGCCGATTGCGCGACGTTCGAGCAACTTGCGAACCACCGCCTCGGCGCCCTCGCGGCGGTCTTGCGAGTTGGTGCCATTCAGGATTTCGTCGAGCAGGAACAGCACCGGCGGCGCGTGCGAGGCCATCGCCAAAATGGCGTGTAGACGTTTGATCTCGGCAAAGAAGCGCGAGACGCCTTGTTCGAGCGAATCCTGCGCGCGCAGCGAAGCGCCGATCTGCAATGGTGTGAGCGCCATCTGCGCGGCACACACGGGGGCGCCCGCTTGGCCCAGTGCCACGTTCACGCCAACCGAGCGAAGCAGCGTGCTCTTGCCCGACATGTTCGAGCCGGTGACCACGAGAAGCCGACAGCTCGCATCGAGCCCTACATCATTGGTCACGCGCACGTTCGCCGGAATGAGCGGATGCCCGAGGCCAGTCGCGGCCAGTGATGGCGCTTGCGGGTCGGCCAGCAGGTCCGGGAAGGGATAACTCGGATGCTCGAACGAAAACGTCGCCAGGGATGCCAGCGCTTCCATGTCGCCGATCGCTGACAGCCATCGCACGGCCAGGCTACCGTAACGGGCGCGCCAGGCCTCAATGGCGAAGCTCAGCTGCTCGGGCAAGAGCAAAGCCCAGGCGATGATCGCGAACAGTTGATTCCGCCGGGATTCGAGCCAGTCGACCAGCCGAACCAAGCGAAAGACGTAATGACTGGCGGACTTCCCCTCTTGGGAAATGCCGGCGACCAGCGACGCGAGTTGGGGGCTGAAGAACTTCTGGCGCTCAAGCAGCGCAGCCACGTGCGCAATGACCCGCAACTCGTAGGACCGCTGAAAGAGGTTCGCCTCCACGCCGCGAACCAGCGCCCGATATTTCAGCGCGAACAATCGCTGGAACAGGACGACGATGGCCGCAACCACGAGGAAATGCGGCTCGACGAACGCATACAACGCGAGCAAACCGAACAGGCCCACAAGCCCTGTCGCAAGACGATGAAACGTGGACACCGGCGCGGCAGGCGCCGACAGCCAGGCCTCAAGTGCCTCCTCCCGCACCTGCTTGCCGACCACGCCGCCAGCGAGCCAGAGATCGCGCCGCAACGAAAGCAAGGTCGAAAGCTCGGCCACCGCTTGCTGGCGCTGCTTGATCTCGTCGACCGGCGCCGCCTGCGTAAGCCAGCGAGCCAGGGTGTTTTGCCCCGTGCCGGTGCGGGCAGCACAGAGCAACGAAAACAGCGAGGCTGGCCCGAAGATGTCCAGGTCCACCGCATACGGATGCGCCGGGTCCGCGAAACGCGACCCCTCGGGCGCCCCTTCTGCCTTGCGCCCTTCGAGTCGCGCCAGCCCCGCTTCATAGTAGCTGACTTCCGATTCGTGACGGGTCACCCGACGTTCCACGAGCGCGATGACCACGGACAGCGCGACGAATGCCAGCGCGGTCGCCAGCGCGCCCGACCAGGAATGACCACGCTGCGAGCACGCCTGCCCGGCCAGGGCAACGAAGAGCACCAGGCTTGCAATCCGAATCCAAACCACGATGCGCAGCCAGCGCCGTAACGAGGTCAAGCGCGCTTTCTCGTCGGTGAGCGCACCGGTGTAGGAGGCGTGCGGATCGCTGGCCATCGGCATGGAGGCCGCAGAATACCCCTTTCCTGCCATCTCCGACGTGCGCCATGTGACGACCAGCGAGATTCGATGCTCGTGGCATCGAGCGTGCCAGCCAGGCAAGGTCCAGGATTCTCTCGCCGCACGTGGGCTTGGCAGTTACGGCTGGTATAATCCCCGCTGTCATGAATCGAGGAACAACCCCGTCCCGCCTTTCTGTGTTTTTCGTCGGCGCCTTCGCCGCGTTTGGATTTTCGCCCAGCGTGCGCGCCGCCGTCGGCGATGACGTCGCCGTGGTCGCGGCTGACCAAGCCCGATGGCGAGCAAGCCTTCGCATCACGGCGATGAAAGACTACGCGATTCACGAGCTAACCTCCGCTGTCGGGACGACCGTTCGCGAGTATGTCGGCAGCAGCGGCAAGATTTTCGCAGTGTCGTGGTCGGGCGGCTGGCGACCGAACTTGCGCGACATCATGGGCGGCCGCTACGACCAGTACATCGAAGCCACGCGCGGCAAGCGCAGAGGACGCGGCCCGGTCCGCGTCGAGCTGCCGGGCATGGTGGTCGCCATGGGCGGCTACTTGCGCACCTTCTGGGGCCACGTGGTCCTGACCGACCTGGCGCCTTCCGGCTGGCAGGAAGAGACGCTGGGAGACACGCCGTGACCAAGTCCTTGGCCTGGTTGTGCCTGCCGCTTGTCGGGTGGGCCGCGTGCGGCAGCAACCAAATCAGCGCGCCCCCGTGCACCTCGCCCACCATGGCGTCGCTCGAGGATCCGAACACCGTCGCGCTCGTCGTCGACCCCGGACCGCCGGCTGCAGTGGCCCAGAACCAGTACTACACCAACGGTGCGTTCGCCAGCGTGACCCTCTGCGTGCCCGGAACGACCAACTGTCAGACCATCGATCACCTTCTGGTCGACACCGGATCGTTCGGTGTTCGCGTGTTGGAGTCGCTCCTGACCGTGCCCTTGCCCGCGGCCACCAGCGACGCCGGTGTGCCGCTGGCCGAGTGCCATCCGTTCGTCGACAGCGCGACGTGGGGGCCCATCAAGATGGCGGACGTGAAAGTGGGCCAGGAATTCGCCAGCAGCCTTCCCGTCCAGGCCATCGGTGACCAGCTCACCTTCAATCAGATCCCGGCCAGCTGCACTGGAACGCCGAACAACAACCTCATGGACCTGGGCTCGAACGGCGTCTTGGGCGTCGGCCCTTTGAAGCAGGACTGCGGCGCTGCCTGCGCTGGAACCACGGCCAATCCAGGGCACTACTACGCCTGTAGCAGCGAAACCCGTTGCTCGCCGACTGCCCTACCGGTGGCAAAGCAAGTATCCAATCCTGTCGTTGCATTTCCGGTCGACAACAACGGCGTCATCATCCAACTGCCGTGCGTGCCCCCAGGCGGCTCACCGACGGTTGACGGAGTGATGGTGTTCGGCATTGGAACTCAGGTAAACAACGGACTTGGCAGTGCGATGCCTCTGGCTTCCAACCAGCTCGGCTATGTAGCAACTGCCTTCCCAGAAGGAGGCACGGCGTACACGAGCTTCATCGACAGCGGATCGAACGCGCTGTATTTCCTGGATGAAAAGACCTCGGGGATCAAGCAGTGCTCGAAGAGCACGATGAGCCGATTCTACTGTCCGCCGTCAACGACGAGCCTGACCGCCGAGATTTCCGGCATCGACGGAGTAGGTGTCACGGTCCAGTTCAACGTCGCCAACGCCTCGACCTTGCCCGCCCGATCCAATGCGTTCAGCGATTTTGCGGGCACTTTCCCGGGATACTTCGATTGGGGGCTGCCGTTCCATTTTGGCCGCAGCATCTACACGGCGATCGAAGATCAGCCCACGCCTGCCGGCCCTGGGCCGTACTTCGCCTTCTAGCGCGAAGGTGGCTGGGGTGGCGGGGGAGGTGGCGGCG
>PMLH01000334.1 GCA_003159055.1 Myxococcales bacterium | reverse complement strand
GAGCGGTGATGCCCTCAGCGGGGCTGCCATGCTGGGCGGGGTGAGCGTCGCGCGCAATTACGGGCTCGACCCTTACTATGTGTTTCTGCCCACCCAGCGCCTCTCAGGCACGACCCTCACGCCCTCCACGGTCGAGGTCTACGTCAACGGCCAGCTGGTCAGGCGCGACAAGCTTCCGCCGGGGCAGTTCACCATGCAGAACCTGCCCGTGACCAGCGGCAGTGGCGCAACCCGAGTCGTGATTCGCGATGCCTTTGGCCAATCGCAGACGATGGAGACCCCTTACTATCAGGCCCTCGGGACGCTGGGTAAGGGGCTACAGGACTTCAGCTACAACGCCGGATTCGCGCGAATCAACTACGGCACCGAGAGCTGGAACTATGGCCAGCCGGCCTACCTGTTTCGTCATCGCTACGGCCTGACCGATTGGTTGACCGTCGGCGCTCGCGCTGAGGGAACCCGGCACATGATCAGTGGCGGCCCCAGCCTTGCCGTCCGCCTGCCCGTCGGAGAGTTGGGCGGAGCAATCGCCGCGAGCAATCACAGCGGTTACGCAGGCGTGGCGGCGCTCGCCTCCTATTCCTATGTGGGACGGCTACTCAACTTCCAAATCGGCGTTCGCTATCAGAGCGTGGACTACGCCACTGTGAACTTGGATCCCTCCAGCCTTCCGCCCCCCAATGCATTACCCGCGGGAGTTCCGTCGGCAAACGACCGCCAGCGCAAGGACTTGTTGGCGTCGATCGCTCGCAACATCGGCAAGGTGGCCAGTCTGTCCTTGCAGTACGAGGCGACCGAGTGGCGCGACGCGGGCTGGAACAACCGAGTCACCTTAGGGGCCAACCGGACGCTCACGCGTTGGATGTACGCATTTGCAACATTGGGTAACATCTATACCCGCGATTGGCCAGCTGAGTATGACATGTTCGTCGGACTGAGCTTCGTGCCTGCGGAGAGGGTCACGGCAGGCGCGACCCGAAGTGACCACTGGGGCGGGCAGTCTGGACACGGTGGTACGACACAGGCCACGCTTCAACAATCGTTGCCCTTGGGTCCGGGTGTTGGATATCGACTGGTGGCCGCGCAAGGCGAGAACGCTATCAACGAAGCCGACGCTCAGTACCAGGGCTCTTATGGCCGAATCGAGGCCGACTATCAGCACCAGGGAATCGGCACGGAGGACCGAGGCCACGCCACGCTGACCGCGACCGGGGGCCTGGTTCTCATCGGTGGCCGTGCCTACCTGTCGCGACCGCTCCAGGACAGCTACGCCCTCATCCGTGTGCCAGGCGTTCCCGGCGTCCACGGTTCGGTGAGCAATCAGGTGATAGGAACGACCGACAGCAAGGGGGATCTCCTGGTTCCCAGCATGCTCCACTACTACGGCAACCGCATCGGCATCGACGACAAAGACATTCCGCTCGATCACGACATCGGCGCCACCGAGAGGACCATCGCGCCTCCGTATCGCGGCGGTGTGGTCGTGACCTTCCCAGTACGGCGCGTGCAGAGCGTATCGGGGAGCATCGCGGTCGAGGAAGACGGCGTGGCGGTGTCGTCCGCGTACGGCCAGATCGTGGTGACGGCTGGCGAGCGGCGGGTGATCTCGCCGCTCGACGAGGTCGGCAATTTCTATCTCGAGGATGTGGCGCCGGGCTCGTATCCGGCCGAGGTGCAATATGCGACGGGCGTATGCGGTTTCCAGCTGGTCGTGCCCGCAGGTTTGGTCGCCCTGGTCGACGTAGGCGCGGTAAAATGTACTGTCACAGGGAAGGAGACGAAATGAAGGCTCGCCGTTGGCTTCTGGCGTTGGTCGTGTTCGGGGCGACCTGCTTCGCAGGAGCGCGACCGGCTTTGGCGCAGTTTGGTGGCTGTACGATATCCACGACGTCGGTTTCGTTCGGCTCGTACAATGTCTTCAGCTCCGTCGCAACCGCCAGCACGGGCGGCGTGACCTACTGGTGCTCCTGGGCTTGGACGGTGAGCATTTACCTCGGCAGAGGCACGGCAGGCAGCAACAATCCCAGGCAGATGGCCAGCGGAGCCAATCGGCTAAACTACAACCTCTACCTGGACGCCGCGCACACCCAAGTCTGGGGCGATCCATCGCCGAATGCGTACACCGCGAACTACGTCTGGAATTCGGGTGCGACCCTCACCGTGTACGGTCTCATCCCGCCATTGCAGGATGTCGCCACCGGGAGCTATTCGGACAACGTGACCGCGACGGTCAACTTCTGACCGGCTGCCTATCGCTTGCGATCGGGCGCGCCATTCTTCGCGGCGGGCTTGCCTTTGCCGTCGTCGAGATCGGCAAAGGATTCGGTCTTGTCGACCTCGTACAGCTCCGCCTCGCGCTCGAAGAAATCGCTCTCGATCGCGGAGAAGCTGCCGCTTGGGCGATGGATCCCGTGTTTTGCGTCGGCCGACGGAGTATTGCGGCGAGGATGTTCGGTTTTCGTTTGCACATGGACAGCAAGCGACGGATCGATGTGGAAGGAAGACGTGTTTCCGATCTTGCCTTGTGTTCGCGACTTTCCCGACGAGACCACTTGCATTTCGCCCGTCACGCGCGAGCCAGGGGCCTCCTTGACTGCCTCTGCAAGAGGGATCGCTGCGAGGTTCGGTGCTGGTGGCTCTGCGGGGCGTGAGACATCCGGCTTGACCGCGATGTTTGCTGGCGCGGGAATGTTCGGCGCGGTTGTGCCCGACGGTGCGACCTGCATCTCGCCAACGATTGGCGGCGGCAAGCTTGGGGCGGGAACTGGGGTTGGCGCGGCTGCCGTCGGGGGGGGGGCTGTGGTCGCGGCTGCAATTGGGGCGGCCGTTGCCGGACTGGCCGCCACGACATCGACCAGGGCGGTGTCGATGACGACTGACCGGCGCGGTCCGGCAGCGCGCATGGTCTGCTGAGTTTGATGTCCTGTCTTGCGAAGGTTGAAGGCACCGCTGGTCTGCGAGGTGCCTGCGGCAGTTGGCTGGACCACCGGCACCCCGGCGGCGGGGCTGGGCCTGGGCAAAAGGCCCGAGAGCCCCATCGCAGGCGTCAACCTTCGACCAACCTCGGCGGGCGTCGCCTGGGCCTCATGAGTGCGGGCCTGGATGGCCTCAGCCTCGGTCGACGTGTGGATGGCGGGGACGCCTTGTGTTGCCGGAAGCTCGCCGGAGCTTCGCGAGGCCGGCGTGCCGAGCTCCAGCGTCTGTCGCTGCGGTCGCGGCTTGCTATCAAACGGGCCGGCGTCTTTGGCGGCTGGGTCCGCTGGATTGACTGGGGCTGCCGGCATCGGTTGCGCAGCGATCGGCACAGAACCGCTTCGCCTTGCCGGGGCCTGTGCTTCACCCGCGACAGTGATGCGCGCGGTGGCCCAGAATTCGTCCAGCGGCGTGCGGGCGCCGGACGGATCGCTGGGTTTCTCGTCCCGGCGGTTCAGGATGGCGAGCTCGACCAGTCGCCCCAAAATTCGGACCGTGTCGAGAACGCGGAACGGGCTTTCATCGATGACGTCACAGAGGTTACGCTGCCCGTCGCACAGGCGAACCACGGGCGTGACCTCCGCGGGAACGGAACCAGGCGAGGCGCGAAGACGCTCGTGGTTGACCAGATAGACCGTGCTGGGCGGCCCGATGTCTTTGATGCCGTGCGTGTAGTCACGCTGGAAGCGATCGAACTCCTCCAAGAATTCCTGTGCGCTCTGGTGGAGCTGTCCGCGCTTCACCACCGGCCGCAAGCGCAGCTCCAGGCTGCCGTCATTCCAGACCAGCAGGTGCTGGACCGCAGCCATCGCCTGCAGTTGACCGACCTGGGCTGCCGTCAACTCGCCCTCGTGGAACAGGATCTCGCCATGGCGGCCCTTGCGCACCAGATGGAGCGATCCCGATCGAGCCAAACCATTCATGGTGCGGACCAGCGACAACGTGCCCTGGGCAGTTATCCCGTCCTCGAAGCATGGCTCCTCGCCGGGCTTCTGCGCCGCCGTCCCGCCCGTGCCGATGATCAACTGACTTGCGGTCAGGACGTCGCGAACGAACGCAGGCAAAGGCAACAGGTCCGCCTCTCCATGCTGCTTGATCGACTGCCTTAGCTCTTCCGGGCCGAGCAGCAGGACGGGAAGTACCCGAGAGGATTCTCTGCTGCGAAGCTGCCGCACCAGAGCCTGCGCCTTGCTGTGGTCGGTCCGCGACGCGACGACGACGATTTCGGCGCCGGACGCCTTCACCAAGAGGGACGCGGTTTCGGGCGTGGGACAGGCGGTGATTCGCCAGCCGGCACCCTGGAAGCCGTAGACGAGAGACTCCAGCCCCTTGGGATCCGAATCGACGATGAGGGCTGCGTGCGGGCGGGGCGGCATGTTGATGTAGACCGGTCTACCAACCTAGGGGAGACATGCTTTTTCGAAGTGGGCTACCTCCGGGGCGAGCCCGACGGTGCTTTCGAGGTGCCGCCCGGATTTGAACCGGGGAATAAGGGTTTTGCAGACCCTTGCCTTACCACTTGGCCACGGCACCCTGATAGAAACCCTTTGTATGTAGCACACAGTGCGCTGGGTCGGTCAACCGATATTGCTCAGGCTGCGGATCTTCGTCTGGCCGAGGCATATCAACAGGTATGATTTGGCAACTTTGGGGGTCTGCCGGCCCCAAACCATACACGGGCGGGGACTAGATCACCTCGTTGTTGTCGACGACTTCCGGCCTGGCTGGCGCGCCGGTTCGCAGATAGCGCGACGCCATTTCGAATTCGAAGAAGGAGAGCATCTTGGTTTCGACGACCTTGCTCCACAGAGCGTGGGCTTCGTCGCGTTGCCCGTTCGACAGGCGGCGCATGGCCTCGTAAAAATAGGCCTCGGCCCGTTTTCCGCTGGTGTCGGCCTTGGCAAGCAGCGTGGGATAGTCGATTTGGCCGACGGCGTATTTTGCTAGCTCGGTGTACCAGGGCGCAGACCTCGGCGCGCGCAACATGACTTTGCGGTCGGCGATGGCGTGCAGGTAGTTGAGCGAGCCGACGTCGGGCGCGTTGCTGCTGCGCCGGGTGAGATCGGCAATCCACAACGAGGCGTAGACCTTGACGTACTCCGAGATGGACCGTCCAGGCTTGGCGAGCGCACGTCGGTAGATATCGACGGCGGCCTCCGTCTCGCCCCGCTGAACCAAAAAGGCGATGGCGTCCAGGTAGGACTGGTCCCGGTCTTCGTCCTGGGCGATGGCTTCGTCGAACTTTCGCAGCCCTTCTTCACGGCGGCCGAGCAAATAGTACAGCCGTCCAACTTCGAAGGTGGCCTCAGCCGACGAGGAGAGGTTCTTCCGACGCAGCTGCTCCAGCATGAGGCGTTCCCATCCGCGCGCCGCCGCCGTCCAGGCCTTTCGCGCCCCACCCGGGCTGGAGCTGACGTCGTAGGCGTTCCCGAGCAGGAACGAAAGTCTCGCCTGCCCTTCGACGTAGGGGATGGTGTCTTCGGCAGGGGCGTTCCGCTCGCGGAAGTCGAGAGCCTGCTGCAAAATGGCGATGGCTTTCTGTGGCTCGCCGCGCTTGAGCGACAGATTGGCAAGCTGTCGGGTCACGTCTACCGCCGCGTCGCCGCCGTGATGGGCGCGCAGAAGCAGCGGGGCCGCCGCTTCGACTTGTCCCGCGTCGACCAAGCCACCAGCGACGAGGTAATCGATGTCGTTGTCGTCCAGCTTGAAGCGCGCGGCACCGAATCGCCCACGTGCCTCGGCAAATTCCCTGCGCAGGCGGTCTGCCTCGTGTTCGACCTCCGCCATGCGGTCGGGATCGATGTGCATCTTGAGGCGCAGGAACGCAAGCTCCATCCGTTCCGCGGCCAAGTCGCCGAGAGAATCGGTTCCAACCTTGCGTGTCGTGAGCGCGGCGGAAGCCTCGTCGAGGTAGCGCAGCGAGAGCAGCGGCTGCGACAGCATGCGGGCCACGCGCGAGGCCAGCACGAGCAGGTCGGGGTCGGTGGGGTAGGCGAGGAGCGCGCGCTGCAGGACGCCGAGCGCGGCTACCGGATCGATCCGGTCGGTCGAGGTCCCGCGCAAAAGGTCGTTGCGTGGCAACAGCCGACGCGCGAGCGCCAGATAGTCCGATGGCTTCGCGTCGCTGGCGACAACGGCAACAATCAATTGCCGGAAATCCGGATCGTCCCCTGGCCGGGCGGCGAAATGGTTGCTCGCTTCGCGGGCCTTGGCGAATTGCCCACACCGCAAATAGATGGCCGCAGCCGACACCGACATCGCCGACAACGCTTCGGTGTCGAGGAGCAGCTCGCTCAGAAGGCCACGCGCTCCTTCGACGATCGGCTTGCGCAAGAATCCGCTTACACGTTCTTGCTTGTCGAGGTAGAGCTTGCTCAAGCGTTCCAGCACCGCAGGCGCCGGCCACACGGTGGCGATCGATTCGAGCACCTCAATCGTGCTGGCAAGGCGATGGGGGCCGTTCTGGGCGGCACCGATCTGCGAGCCGGTGTCGAGCCACGATAGGACCTCGTCGAGGCGCGATGCCCATTCGCCGTTGGTGGGCTCCGCGACTTGCAGCGCGAACAGAGCCGTGGCGACGGGGAGCTCGTTGCCGCGCGGAGAGTACGCGGCCAACACGAGCTGGGCCGCTCCTCGGAGCAAGGACCGCTCTCGCTCGCCAAGAGGCAGTCCACCCGGCGTCCACAGCGAGCTCGCAGAGAAGAGCTCGAGCGCATCGCGGAAGGAGTCGTGCAGGCGCTCGAAGTCGTCTTCCGTGCCGAGCAACCCTGGTTTCTTTCGGAGCCGTTCGGCATCCAAAGTCGCAAGCGGTCCCATGAGGTATTCGAGGAGCTTTCCACGCAGTCGCGAGCGTTCGTCGGCTCCTTCGGGCACGGCTTGGTAGAGAAGCTTGGCTTCGAAGTAGTCCTCTTCGGCGGTGATGGCGGGCAGGGCGCCGGCCTCGCGGGCAAGGGCCTGTGCAGCCGGGCTAAGCTTGAGAGCCCTCGCTGCAATTCCGTGTGCGCAGCCAGACACCGCGGTCAAGCCGAGCAGGGCGACGAGTCCGAGTCTGGCGAAGATTCGATGCATGCGCGAAGTTTAGCGCGGGGACCTTCCCTCGCGCTATAAACCCGGCTCGTCATGGCGGCGGAATCGAATCGCCCGAGAACCTGGAAGCGCCGGTCCGACGCCGGTGCGGACGGGGGGCCGCTTCTTCTCGGGCATCGCGGAGCAAGCGCACACGTGACCGAGAACACGCTCGCGGCTTTCCAGCGTGCGATGGCTGACGGTGCGGACGGCGTCGAGCTTGACGTCCAGCGCTGTCGGTCGGGGGACATCGTGGTGTTCCACGACGGCGATTTACTTCGGCTCGCAGAAAGACCCGAGCGCATCGCGGATCTGAGCTTGGCGGCGCTGCGCGAGGTCCGACTTCAAGGCGGGGGGCAGATTCCGACGCTGGCGGACGTTCTGGAAACCTGCGGACCGGACGCGCTCATCAACGTGGAAATCAAGTACGACGGACTTTGGCCCTTGGGCTGCGCTGCTTTGGTCGCTGGTGTCGCAGAGGTCGTGGCTCGGGCGGGCGCTGCGGCGCGGGTGCTGGTTTCGTCCTTCAGCCCAGCCGCAGTCTGGTTGTGGCGCACGCGACACCTCTCCGTCCCGTGTGGGCTGCTGTTCGAAAAACCTCGTCGCTTCCAGCGGCCCTGGCCTCTGCGGACGGATTTCGTGCTGCCCGCGCTTGACCCGGCCGCGGTACATCCCCACCAGACGCTGTGCACAATCGAGGCTGTCCGTCGGTGGCACCGTCGCGGCTACGCCGTCAATGTCTGGACAGTCGACGATCCGGCGCGCATCCGAGCCTTGGCGGAGATGGGCGTCGACGCCATTATCACCAACGATCCGGCCGCGGCGCGCGCAGCGTTGCGCTTGACCGTGCGATCCGTGGCTGGCTAACATTCGCGGACCATGAGATCTCTTGCGCTGGTTGTCGTGCTTGGGCTGGCAGCGGCAGCGTGCGAAAACGCTACCTCTGACAGAATTCAGACCTGGAAGGGCACCGAGAAGGGCCCGGAAAAAATCGAAGCTGCGCTTCGAAGCGCCAATGTCCCCGCCAGCCTTCGCGCGGAGGCGGCGGCGGCGCTGGTCGACATCGGACGGCCGGAAAAGGTCGACGAGATTATGGACGGCATTCCTGCGGGCGAGCGTTGGGAGATTCTCAAGACCTTGATGGAGCTCTACATAAAGGGCATGTCGAGCCCTCAGTTGCCCAAGGTGCGCGACGCCCGCGATGGGCTTTTCAGCATGCGCGCCTACGCACCGCCCGAGGAGCAGAAGCGCATCGACGGGGTTCTGCTTGCTTCCATCGAAAAGGACCTCGTCGATGGTCGCTTCTCGGGCGGGAGACATTCGGCGGACAAGATGCTGTCGGCCATCGGGACACCCTCGGGACCGATGCTGGTGCGACTGCTCGGCAATCCCAAGGCGCCCTATCGCGGGTTGGCAGAGCTGCTCGTCAAGGTGGGCGACGGTGCCATGCGGGACAAAGGCGGTACCGCGCTGATTGGACGCATGACGCCAGGCAAGGTCGTCCCCAACGACATGTGGCTTTCGTTGGGGATGCTGGGCGGTCCGGCGGTGACCGCCTTCCTGTCGGACAGGATGCAGAAGGGGGCACCCGAGGATTCCATTGCGGCGGCCAAGGCGTTGCAGCAGTCACGCTTTCCGACTGTGCTGCCGATAGCTTTGAAAATCGCCGCCGATCCGAAGGCTAACAAAGAACTGCGCGGTGAGGCCTTCGGTGTGATCGAGAAGATCGGTGGACACGAGGCGCAAACGGGGCTTCTGCGCATCATCGCTGAAGACAAGAACGATATCGTTCGCTACCGCGCCCACGAGGCGGCTCTGGAGGTTGGCAAGGCCGACGCCATTGTTCCGGCCCTGGAAGCATTTCCCGCCAAGCTTTCCTTCAAGCGGGAAGATGTCGTGGATTTCTTGGTGAAGGACATTTCCAAACTCGGCCTCAAAGCCAAGGCGCAGGTTGTGGCGGCGTTGGCTTCCCCATCGCCTCTGGCCCGCATGTCGGCCGTGCTCGCACTTGAGGCTCCGGTATCGGCCGCTCAGAATGGCCACATGGGGGGAACTGACGAAGCGGCCGCTTTGCTGAAACTTGCCCAGGACAAGGCAACGATCAAGGGTTTCCCTGTTGGAATGACCGTCGGAGCAGAGGCAAGGCGCGTGGCTGCGCTGCTCGGAAACAAAGGAAAGTAATCGTTTGCCACGGCACAGGGTAGAGTAAAGACCAACAATCCCCATGGACCCGAATCGCAAGACGCTGCGTCATTTTTACTGCACGGACGTGATCTGGCAGATGTTCGAGCAAATGTCCGAGGCCATGGATCGCGGGGTTGATGATCTGGTCAACGAGGCGATGCGTGCCTTTGCAGAGCAGAACGGCTACCTGGTCGGTCCCGACACGGACGCTCAACCCTCGGGGCTCTTCGTTCCGGATCCTTCTCGACCTGCCGTGCCGCCGCCGTTGCCCGCCGCGCGCAGGACCGCGCACTTTGCGGGGCGGCCGCCCTTGCCCCCAGCAGCCTCGGTGTCGGTTCCGCCAGCCGTCGCCGAGCCCGGCGGGCGGGCCGCGCCGCCTCTGTATCTGCTCTTTGGCAATCAGAAATACATCATCGACAAAGACCAATTCATCATCGGTCGCGGGGCGAAGACCTCGGATCTACCCATCCGCGACGGGAACATCTCGCGCAAGCATGCCGCTGTGGTGAGGCGCGCCGGCGCTTACTACATCAAGGATCTCGGATCGACCAACGGCATCGATTTCAATGGCGAGCGTATCGAGGCGCGAAAGATTGAAGAGGGCGACGTCTATTCGATCTGCGACTACCAACTCAGGTTCACCTTCAGGTAGGGGCGGCTCGGGCGGCCGAGCGGTTGCGCCCGCCGACACGATCGACAGGTTGCCGGGCGCTGGCAAGGTGACGGCCGCGCGATTGGCCGAGCGCGGGATCGCGAGTGTGCGCGACCTGGTCTATTTCTTTCCGCGTGCCTACGATGACTATCGGCGCGTTTGCAGGCTTAGCGAGTTGGCGAGCGTTCCAGCGGGAACGCCGGTGGTGGTGCGCGCAACGGTCGCGCGTGTGCACAAGTTCTTTCGTCGCATGCTGGACGTCATCGTCGAGCAAGACGGGGCGCTGCTGCGCGCGCGGTGGTTTCGCCCCAACGCGGGCATGAGCAAAGCCTACGCGAAGGGAGCCCATGTCGCGCTGGCCGGCAGCTTGCGGCGGACGGCGGACGGCGAGCACCAGCTCGTGCACCCGAGCAACGTCACGGCGATGGTCGGGGAGGAGGGAGCGCTGGGCATTCGGTCGCGCTACCCGTTGGTGGACAAGGTGCCGGGGCGGACGGTCGAGAAGATCGTCGTTGCGGCGCTCGATGCCGTCGGCGGTCGGGTGGGCGAGATTTTGCCCGCGCGTGTGCG
>PMLH01000056.1 GCA_003159055.1 Myxococcales bacterium | reverse complement strand
GTTGCCGGTGTAGCGATAGCCCCAGACACGCGACAGGAGTTGTTCTCGCGTGAACACACGTCCCGGACCTAAGGCGAGGAACTTGAGCAGTTGAAATTCCTGCCTCGGCAGTGTCAGCGCTCGGCCTCGGAAAGTGGCTTCGACCCCAACGGTGTCGATGACCAAATCGCCCAGTTTGATGCGCCCGGCAGCAGCGAATGAGGAGAGGCGCCAGTCCAGTTGGCGCACCCGCGCGTAGAGTTCAGGACCTACGATAGGCGACAAGATGAAATCGTCTATTCCAAGCTCTATATCGAGTCCGGCTAGCCGTGAGACTTCGATGCAGAGAAGGATGGGGATATCGACGAGCGTGGAAAGTTGCTTGGCACGCTTGACCACGGCTCGTCCGACTTCCAGGTGCGCCCCGGCGTCCACCACCACCACCCCCGGCCGAATAACCTCGATGCTATCAGGTAGTTCGTCAAGGTCATACCCGACCACGACGACTTCACACCCAAGCTCTCGAAGTGCCGAAGCGGCAGAGTCTGGCTCGGAAGCGCCGAGTTTCGGCCGGGCGGTTACAACGAGAGAACGCATTGGTTATAGAACATAGTCGAGCACAGTCATAAGCAACAGTCATATTGCGCATCGGAACAGGCGCAAGCGACACGGGGTGGCCAGGGCGGTCGGGTCAAGGTCTGGCCCGGCCCGCCGATACTCTCCGAGTTGACTATGGGAAGGAGGAGCGGCGATGAGAATCGAAACCATCCACTATGACACTCCCAACGGCTGGTCCCTGCCGGGGTTTCCGGACATGGACTCGGCAAGCACCCTGGTGCTGGTGTTCGGAAGCGCCAAGGCGATCGAGGGCAATGCTCCCCTGGAAGAGCTATTCACAGCGTATCCGCGCGCGCACATCCTGGGTTGTTCCACCGCCGGGGAGATCTTTGGCACCACCATTTCCGACGACTCCCTTGCCGTAGCCGTGTGCCGATTCGGCCACACGCTGCTTCGTTCGACTTGCTTGCCAATCGGGGCCGCCGCGGATTCGTTCACGGTCGGCGAGCAAATCGCAAAAGAACTGGCGGCGACCGACCTGCGCGGCGTGCTCGTGCTCTCGGATGGGACCAACGTCAATGGTAGCGAGCTGGTTCGCGGACTCAACAGTGTGTTGCCTGCCAACGTGGTCACGACCGGCGGCCTTGCGGGCGACGGGGATCGCTTCCAGAAGACGTGGGTCATCGACCACAGGAATGTCATGAGCAACCGCGTTTCCGCTGTTGGATTCTACGGCGACCACGTGGTCCTCGGCCATGGCTCGAAAGGTGGTTGGGACATCTTCGGTCCCGAGCGTCTGGTCACGCGCTCCCTGGGCAACGTGCTCTTCGAAATCGACGGCCAGCCGGCCCTTGATCTGTACAAGAAATACCTGGGCGATTTGGCGACGGGTCTGCCGGCGAACGCCCTGCTCTTTCCCTTAAGTCTGCGGCGAGGAGGTGGGGAAACCGCGCGACTCGTGCGGACCATCTTGTCCATCGACGAAAAGGCCGGGCCGATGACCTTTGCCGGCGACATTCCTCAGGGCGGCTTGGTCCAATTCATGCGGGCGAATTTTGATCGCCTGGTGGATGGGGCCATGGAAGCAGCGCAACTGGCAAAGAAGAGCCGAGACCACGTTGGTCACACCCTGGCTATCGCCATCAGCTGCGTCGGACGACGGTTGGTGCTCGGCGACAGGGCCGAGGAAGAAGTTGAAGCAGTGGCCGAGGTGTTGCCCGAGAATACCCACGTGGTCGGCTTCTATTCCTACGGAGAACTCTCACCCTACGCAGACGGTCGTTGCGAGCTGCACAACCAGACCATGACGCTCACCACATTGTCCGAAGCCTAGCCATGGTCCACCCGCACCTCGCTCGACAACTGCGCAGGCTTTTTCTTCAACGCGAAAGCCCGCCGTCGCCGGAAGCTTGGCGCGAAATGGTCGACTGGGTCAGCAACACCTATGCCGCCTTCGACCGCGAACGCTACCTGACCGAACACTCGATCCAGCTCGCGTCGAGCGAGATGCAAGAGCTGAACGCCAAGCTCTCGGTCGAGCGCGACAAACTCAAAAACATCTTTCGCAGCGCCCCGGTGGCCATGGGCACGCTCGATCCCCGAGGAGGGATCATCGATGTCAACTGTGCTCTGGAGACGCTCTTCGGCTACTCACGAGAAGAATTGCGCGGGAAGACCTACTTGGGGTTCCTATCTGCCGAGGACGTCGCGGAAAGCCGGGCGGCCTATGTCGAACTGGTCGAGGGAACCCGGCACGACAATCAAACCCAGAGGCGGGTAGTTGCCAAGGATGGACGCTCGCTCCTGGTGGACATCGGGCTGACTGCCGTGCGAGATAACGATGGCATAGCCCAGCTACTCATCATCACGGTGGAAGACGTCACCGAGAGGGACCGTCTGGAAATTGAGTTGCGCCATTCGCAAAAGCTGGAATCGGTCGGCCGACTGGCTGCGGGTATCGCCCACGAGATCAA
>PMLH01000643.1 GCA_003159055.1 Myxococcales bacterium | reverse complement strand
TTGCATGGGCACGCTGCCGCAAACAACGCGGTTCTCGTGCTGGGGCCCCGACTTGACCACCATACGTTCATTGCCCTTGTAAAGGCCGGTGTAAACGACCAAGTGGTCGTAGGTCCAACCCGCTGGCGGACGGAAGGAGTGCTGGTCGCGAATGATTTCGCCGGCCTTCCACTTCGCGGCAGGGTATTTTCCGCTGACCGGGGTGTGGTCGACGTTGGCGTAGCCCTGCTTGTTGGTTCCGCTGATATGGGTGAACATCTTCCAGCCTTCACCCGGCGCAACGTTGACCTTCCAGTAGTGGGTCACGCGCACATCCTTGCCTGCCTCGACCGGGTTTGGACTGACGTCCATGCCCAAGTAGACAAGCTTGCCATCCAAATCCGCGTTGACCACGAACTGGGGCGTTGGCGGCGTGCTGAGGATGTTCTTCTTGATGAACTCCTCGTCCTCCTTGGTCGGCTTGTCCTCGGCCTGCTCGACGCAACCCACAGCGAGACCCGTCAGCGCAACCAGGTACAGCCACCCGAACGAACGCTTGCTCGAAACCTTAGCTAAGACTCGTGACATCGGTGATTTTCCCTTTCCCGGCCAGCCTGCGCAGACACTGCCGGCAGCCAGCGACGGCGTTTCTACTTAAGACCGGCGAGATTTGCAAACTCAAGCCGCAGGGAGGGTTCCCAATTCGCCGCCGCCAAGGGCAGCGAAGCGAGGGCTCCCCGCCCGTGTCCCAGCGCTCCCCGGCACCTTGACCGGGTGCGAAGAGCACCCGTGAGGCGGGCTGGCTGGTGGTCAGGGGGTGACGGGGCGGCGGGACTGCGCGACCACACGCACGCGCGGGGCTTCGCCGATCTCATTGATGAGAACGGGCGCACCGTCCGACAGCGCCCCATTGCCGAAGGCGTCTGCAGCAGCCTTGAGTGCCAGGTCGAGCGAGGTATGCACGCCTACCAGCCTCCGTCCGCACACCACGGCAAACTTGCCGCTGTGCTCGTCGAGAAGCTCTTGCTTGCAGCTATCGAAATACGCTGTGTCGTCGGTTGCGGGCAGCATGCCTCAGGGTCAGGCATACCGGCCCGTTCGTCAAAAAATCACAGTTTGCCGAGGCCCGCCAACGGGTCGTTGTCTACCTTCTTCTTCTTGGCGATGTTGGGAACGTCGCCACTCTTCTCCTTGGGCTCTCTGGCAGCCGGGGCGGCTTGGGCGGTCTGCCTGGCGGGGCGGGCGGCCGGGCGGTGGCCACCGCGCGCGGCCTTCGTGGCCACGGTGGACTTCTTTTCCACCACGGGCGCGACCGCCGCGGCAGCGGGCTCTGCCGGCGCAACGGCGGCAGAGGCCAGGCTGGTCTTCAGCTTGTCCTCGCACTGGCGCAGATTGGTCTTGGCTACCTGGTCGGCTTTGGCAGCCGCCTCGACCGACCTCATGCGAGCCTCTTCGGAGCTCTTGATCGCAGCCTCTTTGGCGGTGATCAGGGCCTGCGTGTCTTGCTGCAACTTCATGTAGCCCGCGACGCCCGCGCCGCCCAGCAACACGGTCACCAGGACCGCCGCCTTGTAGGACGTCTTGGTCTGGATGACAGGGGGCGCTTGCACCGGAACGCGGTCGAATGCCGCCGGGGCAGGTGCGAAACGATTCGCCAGCGGCGCGGCAAACGCTGCATCCTGGTCGAAGGATGCCGGCGCATGTGCCGCCGCGACAGCAGCGATGCCCTGCACGGGTGGCGGCGTCATCTGGTCAGCGAGCGGATCTTCCGCCAGAGCCGCTGCGCGGTTGCCCACGCTGACTGGCCGCGACTGTGACTGCCGGGTAATTCGCTCGTTCTTCAGCTTCCGCAGTTCATTCAGCGAAGTCACTACGGAATCTTCATTCTCGATCATGCGACTTCCTCCTTCGCGCGAGGGACTTCGGGCAGGGACGGTTGCGAGGTGACTCTTAAGCTCTGGCGTCGGTCGGCAGGTATTCGCAGGTCATACCCTAGCCGAAAGTGACGTGCGTATACTGACACCTTACCATCGATCTCTTCCAAGACAATCCAGGAAAAAGCACCTGCCCGACGGTTTTGGGGCGGCTGTCCCCCATGCAGCTGTCCTACTGTTCGGTCTCCTGAGCCCGCCGAGGCAGACTGCGCAGCCCGGCCCAAAGGCCGGTCCAAATCGGCAGACACAGCACAATAAAAGGCCAATTGCTCTGGCCAAGGCCGGGCAGAATCTTGCAGAGGATTCCCAGCAGCGAGAAGGCAGCGGCCAACCAGGCCAAGACCTGCGCTCTCTTGATGGCGCGAGCCCGCCCCAAAGCCACCCCTATTCCATAGACCGCCAGCGCCACGGACCAGGGCGCAAACTGCATAATGTTGGCGTTTGCATGCGCGATTCTGTGGTTGGTGAAGGCCCAGAGCAGAACCAGGCTGAGGCCGACAAAACCGAACGTGAGGCCGATCAGAGACGCGCCGCATCCCAGCAACACTCGGGCAGGGGCCGAGCTCCGAAGTCGCCCGAGCCCAAACAGCCCTCCCCCCACGGCAAGCCCCACCAGAAGGAAATACGACGTCCAGCTGGGGGGCTGGGCGGGTTTGTCAGGCCGAAGGGCTTGGTGAAGGAGTCTCTCGGTCTTGACCAGGTTCTTCTCACCGACGCTGTCAGGGATCCGCACCTGCCGAAGAAGGTCGGCCAGGCGATCCGGCAAGAAGGATTCGTCCCAGCGGTCGAGCGGCACGTCGGCAGAGCGGCCGAGCCCCAGGTTGATGCCGACCGCCTCCGGCCACAGGTCGGCCGTCATGCGCACAGCGTGATCCCGAAAGGTCATCGGAACCCGGGCTCGACCGGCCGCGCGCACCCGGCCCCCGACCACGCGATCGATGGCGTCGCGCACGCGGGTCGAGCAGTTGTCGTAGAAATAGTCGTAAAGGTATTCGCGATTCTCCGGGCGGGCGTTGATGCGCAAGGCTTGCCACAAGCTCCATCGCTGGGCGGGGGTCAGGTCCAGCTCTTGTGCGAGAATGGATCGATTGGCGGCAGCGTAGGACTCCAGGGTGTCCTCGACGCCCGAAACCGACAGCCAATACATGAATTTCCCGCGCAGGAACTTGGGGATCAGGGCGGGCGAATCGAAGGCGAAGGTGCCGAAGTTGTAGACCAAGCCAAGCGAATTCTTCGGCTGCACGAGGATCGCGTTGTGCCCGAACTTGAAGAAGGGATGGTCCCCCGGCCCGAACGTCAGCGCAGAGACAGAGATGTCATCGCCAGGCTCGGCGACAAGGTCCGATGCCGTGAGTAGCGTCGCGGACAAGGCTGCAAGTGCGACGAGACAGGCGCCCCGATCGGGTGTTCGTGTCATTTCAGTTCATCTTTCGCGGCAGGTACGATTTGGACCTCGTAAAGGTGCGGCCAAAGTTTTCCGGTGACCAGAAGGTGGCCCGAGCCTTCCATCTCGGCGATTCCGTTGAGCACGTCGGTCGACCCGGACTCGGACCTGTCGAGCAAGCCGGAAGCATCGATCCAGCCGGTCACCTCGCCGGTGACAGCATCGATGCGCGCAATGTGGTTGTCCTGCCAGACGTTGGCGTAGACCACACCACGCACGCACTCGAGCTCGTTGAGATTGCCGACCGGCTTCCCGCCGCGGCGAACACGGACCTCGCCTTCCTTGTCGAAGGTGGTCGGATTGCGAAACGTTAATCGGTCGCTGCCGTCGCTCATCACCAGGCGCCTGCCGTCGAAGCACAATCCCCAACCTTCGCCTTCGTAGGAAAATTCCGCCACTTTCGTGAGCGTGCCCAAGTCCCACACCAGGGCCTTGCCGTTCTTCCAGGTTAGCTGGACAAGCCTCTGCCCCACGCGCGCCAACCCTTCGCCGAAAAGCTCGGCGGGAAGCACGGCCTGCGCCTCGACCATGCCACTCGCCAGGTCGACGCGGCGAACCGACGAGCGACCGTAGAGGCCTGTCCCTTCGTACAGCTTGCCGTCGAACATGAGCAAGCCCTGGGTAAAAGCCCGGTTGTCGTGCGGATAGGTGTGCAGCACCTCCAGTCGCAGATCGGCCGTGGACGAAGGTCGAACCGCGGGCTTCGCGCACACACCGGCGGCCATCAGCACGGCCGCAACCATGGTCGAAAACAGCAGGCCTGGAAGAATTCGTCCGCCTCTCGAAGGCATGGCTTGCATCATAGCCGACGGTCGCCGAGGCGTGGTTGCTGAAGGCCTTGGTTTCTCAAAACGTCACCTTGACGGCAAGCGCGCGCTGCAGTCGTCGCAGAAACTCAGCCCGCGGAATATCACGCGCACCCAGGCTGCGAAGGTGCGGATTCATGACTTGAGCATCAAGCAGGAGGAAACCGCGGGAACGAAGATGCCCGACCAGGTGGACCAAAGCAGCCTTGGACGCGTCCGAGCGCCGGTGGAACATCGATTCGCCACCAAAGAAGCCGCCAAAGGCGACACCGTAGAGACCGCCGACCGGCTCGTCATCCTGGTAGACCTCGACGCTGTGTGCGATCCCGCGGCGATGGAGCTCGCCATAGGCCTTGACGAACTCATCTGAAATCCATGTGCTCGGCCGATCCGGCGTCGCCTCCGCACATCGCCGCATGGTTCCTTCGAAGTCGCGATCGAGGTGAAAGGTCCAGCCGGACTGGCGGATCCTCTTGCGCAGGCTCCGCGCGACCTGGAAGCCGTCCAGCTCGAAGACCGCCCGCGGATCCGGGCACCACCAGGTCACCGCTGGATCGGAGGACCAAGGGAAGATCCCCCGTCGATAGGCCTTTTCCAACAAATCGGGGTCCAGGGTTCCGCCGACCGCCACCAGACCTTGGCTGTCCAAGTCTTGCTCGTTTTTGGCGGAGTCTTTGAATCGTGGCATTTCGCGCCTTCTTCTCTGCGCGCCTGGGGCGGCGCGCGATTTTCCTTCTGGAAGACGTGAAGGAGACCACGAGAATGCCCAACGCGAAAAAGTTTTACTTTTGTAACGATCTGAGTAGTATCCCGCGCCAAAGCGATTCGGCAGAGAACAAACTCAGGAGAGAAGGCGATGATGAGGAAGTTTGCAGTCACCCTATTTGTGGTCTCGCTAGCGGCCTTGGGCTGCGGCAGCGACAACGGCACCCCAACCAAGAACGACACCGGCGTGCTGCCGGACGGCGCCAAGCCGGCCGACGCGGGCAACAAGGACGTACCGGCTAGCCCGGACGCCCCACTTGGAGGGCCCGAGGTGGCGATTGACGTTCCCCAGGGTGCAGAGACTGGGCCCAATCTCGATGTGTCGGTTGCGGTCGAGGTTGGCACCACCGAAGCTGGCCTTCCGGCGGACGCGGGCAAGCTCGACACACAGGGCAAGCTTGACACGCAGGGCCCCGAGACCGTGAAGCCGATCGACGGCGGCGTTGATTCACAGGCCAGCGAAGCTGGCTCCCACCCTGAGACCGGTGCCCTTGATGGCGGCACCGTCGATGGCGGCTCCGCAGGCTGAGTCCTCTACCTATTGAGTTATGAGAAGCGGATCCCCGTGGGGTCCGCTTTTTCTTTTGGGGCCGACGGTTTTCGTCAATTCGCGGAGGAGGAGGGACAAAAAGCGTCGAGGGCGACGTGCTACAGCGCCGGAGACTTCTGCCGATACCTCCAGTTGGTGACGAGATTCCAAGATGTTTCGCAGGGGGTGCGCTATGGCATATCATCTGCAGCACTCCATCCCGCATTGCCTGGGAGCAAATGACAAATGATCCCTCGAAAAAGCCGCGGCTTCACTCTGGTCGAGCTGATGATTGTGGTCTTCATTATCGGCGCCCTCGCAGCCATCGCAATCCCGGCCTTCACCCGCTACGTGAGGAAATCGCGTAGCGCGGAAGCCGCTGGGCATCTCAACAAGTTGTGGGCGGGGTCCATCACTTACTACATGTCAGATTTCACGAGCATCTCCGGTGGTGGCGATGCGCAGGCGCTTCCCAAGCAATTCCCGGGCCCCGCCGGGGTGTGGGAAACGACCGGGCTCACCGGAAATGGCACCAACAACCCACCGCATTGCTGCGAGCTGGTTGGTGGCCGTTGCCCAGGCGGAAGCGCAGCTTGGCGGACCGACGTTTGGCAGGCCCTGAAGTTCGCTTTGGCGGATCCCCACACGTACATGCCCGGCTACTCCGGAAGCGGCGTCGGGTCGGATGCCAAATTCACTGCAGTTGCCATGGGAAGCTCCGGCTCAGACTGCAGCAAGTTCGCGATCTTCAGCCGGGATGGCTATGTGACCAGCGCTGGTGACGTGGCGGGACAAGTACAGGCGAAGGTCACGAACGAATTGGAGTAGACGCCTCTTCCGGAGAAGCGCGCCAAAGGCTGGCGAACTTGCGCGCGCCCGGCATCCAGAGTATCTGAGCCAATAGTGGTGAACGCGATGGCTACCGGACAATCGGTTACTGCCACCCTCCTGGTCAACTGCCGTTNNTTCGAGCGCGGCGGCAACATCCTGGACGCAGACCAACATGCCGAAGCAGACAGTGGCGAGTTCTTCATGCGTCTGGTCTGGGATTTGAAGGATTTCTCGCTCAGCCGCGAGCAAATCAGGGGCGAGATCGCGACGCTGGCCGGGCGTTTCGACCTCAAGTGGGAGCTGACTTTCTCGGATCATCTGCCGCGCGTGGTGGTTTTCGCGACCAAGGCATCGCACTGCCTGTACGACCTCTTGCTGTGTCAGCAAATCGGTGACCTGGGGGGGGAAATTGTCGCCGTCGTTTCCAACTACGATGTCCTGGCCGAGGTCTGCAAGCACTTCCAAGTACCCTTCAAGGCGATTCCGGTCGACCGAGACAACAAGGCCAAGGCGGAAACCGAACAGCTTGCCCTGCTCGATTCGCATGCTGCCGACGTCGTCGTGCTTGCC
>PMLH01000179.1 GCA_003159055.1 Myxococcales bacterium | reverse complement strand
GGGTTGCCGCCGTTGCCGATGGCCTGGTTGTAGCTGATGATGCTGTTGAGCACGGTCCACGACACCCCGATGCTGCTGAGCGCGCCACCGTTCGAGCCAACGTTGCCAAGGCCGTCGGCGCCTCCGAAGGTACTGCTCACGACGTAGACAGGCAGGCCCTGGTATTGCTGGAAAGCGCGGATGGCACCGCCGCCTACGTCGGGGCCGGTGTCCGCACAGACATTGTTGGTGAAGCGGGAATTGATCACCTTCAGCCGGCCGCCGCTGGCGAAGATGGCACCGCCACCGTCGGTTTCATTCTTCGCGTTGCCGTTGATGAAGGTCAGGTTCTGTACCGTCAATTGTGGCGTTTCCTGATTGTCACAGTGGGAGCTGGTCCACACCTGCTTCTCATCGCAGGTGTCCATGTAGAGAATGCGGGTGATCCCGTTGCCGTTCAGCGTAACCTTGCCGCCGCCATCGATGACGATCTTGGGCCCCTTGTCGTTGAACACTTTGGCGGGCTGATTCAGGGTGATGAGCGCGGGGTTGGGGCCACAGTTGAAGGTAATGACGCCACCCTTGGCGACAGCGCTGACAAAGTCGTCGCCGGAACAACTGTCGGGCGTTCCTTTGCCGACCACGGTGGTCGGGCTCGACACGTCCTCAAGCTGGGCGTCAGCTGGGAGCGCGCACTTGCCTTCCGGATTGCCGGGAGCGCCCAAGGGACCGGTCGCGCCCCCCGAGCCAACCACGCCACCGTCGATGCCGCCCCCACTGGCCACAGTGCCGCCGGTGCCCAGCTTTCCACCCGTGCCGATTCCGCCCACGCCGATTCCACCCGTGCCGATTCCACCCGTGCCCGCTCCAGCCGCGCCGCCCTTCCCACCGATGGCCGCCAATCCGCCAGAACCCTGTTTTCCGCCTGCACCATTGCCTCCGGCGGCAATCGCGCCGCCCGCAGCTTGCTTACCGCCCGTAGCGGTCGAGGTGACTTGCTTGCCACCGGTCCCGGCGCTCGATACCGCAGATCCAGCGGAGCCGCCAGCAACCTGCGCGCCGCCGTCGAGCGAAACGCCGCCCGTGCCTCGCACGCCACCCAGAGCGGTGGTTCCGCCCGTCCCCGAAACACCGCCGGTCGCGACCAAACCACTTGATCCACCTACACCACCTGCGGCGTCGAGAGATGAGCTCGATCCACCCGCCCCGCCAAGAACCGCCCCGTCCGTCTGTGCACCCTCTTCGTAGGAGGATCCGCATCCCGCAGGCCAGCCTGCGACGAAAACCACCGCCAACAGCCACAAGCGTCTTGAACCAAGGCGTTTCTTCATGGCGACCTCCGCTCCAGCATAACAGGCTTCATAATCTTCGTGCGCTGTCACATTTTTTTTCGTCTGAAATCGCTGGTTTAGAGGCAGGCCCTGGAAGACTGAACATAAGTTCAGTACCATTATGGGTCCATGTCTTTAAGCCCGGAAATCCTCGCGCACATCGTTCCAGCCCGGCGGCTCGAACAGCGACGAGGCCATCGCTCGACCGGCGTTGCGCCGCTCGACGAAATCTTGGGCGGGGGCTGGCCACGGGCGGCGCTGGCCGAGCTGCGCGGGCGACGTTCTTCGGGGCGCACCGCGGTTTTGCACGCGTCGCTTGCGTGCTCGATCGCCGCCGGCCAAACCGTGGCGCTTGTCGATTGCGGCGGAGCACTCGATCCACGCTGCGCAGCCGCCGCTGGCATCGAGCTTCCGCGGCTGCTCTGGATTCGCTCGGATTCTGCACAGGCGCTCAAGGCGACCGACTTGGTGGTC
The DNA here is from genome assembly GCA_003159055.1 of Myxococcales bacterium. Next base: position 5,175 of record PMLH01000179.1, on the reverse strand, counting down.
AGCGCGGGTGGTTTCGATCTGGTTGCGCTCGACGTCGGCGACGAACGCCCGCGCGTGCCGAGCGCGGCGTGGATTCGCCTTAAGCACGGGGCCGAACGCCAAGGAACCACGATTCTTGTTGCCACACCGGCATCGGTCGTTGGCGCGTTCGCATCCGCGACGGTCGAGCTTTCCGCCGCAGCACCGCGCTTTGCACGCCCGTTGTTACTCACCGGCCTGCGTTCACAAGCAACGCGGGTGCGAGGCAACCACGATTTTTCCGACGAGGGATCACCATGCGCCTGGCTTGCGTTTTCGCACCACGATTAGCGCTGCAAGCGGTCCTCCGCCGCACGCCCGAAGCGCATGGCACGCCCTGCGCCTTGCTCGGCGCTGGCAAGCGCATCACGGACATGACCCCGGAAGCCCGACGCGGCGGCGTGCGCGTGGGCATGACCGTCGCGCAGGCCGAGACCGTCTGCCCTGGCGTCCGCCTTCTTTCCGCATCGCCGGCCGATGTCGAGGCAGCGCAAGCCGCGCTGGCGGACGTGGGCTATGCCTTTGCTCCACGCATCGAATGCGACGACGAAAACATCTTCTTCGCGGTCGAAGATCTGGGGCAGCTCTACCCGACCGAGCAGGCCGTCCTACAAGCCGTGCAAGCGCACGCCACGCGCATAGGTCTTGGCACACGCGTCGCCATTGCCGGCTCAAAGGGTGTCGCGCGCGTCGCCACGCGCGCCCGCGAGTTGGCCGTGGTGGCATCGGGCAGCGCAGCCACCCGCGGGTTTCTTTCTCCGCTGCCAGTCCGGCTGTTTGCGCAAGATCCGACTTTGCGCGAGGCGCTCGATCGTTGGGGCATTCGCACCGCGGGCGATTTGGCAACCTTGCCCACCGCCGAGGTGGCGTTGCGCCTGGGCGAGCCCGGCGCGCGCGCCTGCCTGCTTGCGCGCGGCGAAGACGACGAGCCTTTCGTGCCGCGTTTTTCCGCCGATGCCCTCGAAGAGGCACTGGATCTCGATTATTGCGTGCAAGAGCTGGAACCCCTGTCGTTCCTTCTGCGTGGGCTTGTTGACCGAATTTTGCAACGCCTTGGCTGCCGCAGCCTCGCGTGCGCCGGACTGACGGTGCGGCTGGCGCTGGATCCGCGTGGGCTCGACGTACGCAGCGTTCCGGTCGCGGCACCGACGCGCGAAACCGCGACCTTGCTTGAGCTTGTGCGCCTCGATCTCGCACGTCGGCCGCCCACCGCGCCGGTGGTCGGCATTCGCTTGCTCGCCCTGCCTGCGCGCGTGCGTGCCACGCAGCTCGACCTTTTGCGCCCCGCCGGCCCGGCGCCCGATCGCCTGGCGGCGACGCTCGCGCGCCTGGCTGCGCTGGTCGGGCCGGAAAACGTGGGCTCGCCCACGACCGTGGACACTTGGCGCGAGGAAGCGGTTGCGGTCGCGGCGTTTTCAACTCATGCGGACCAGCGACCGCAGACGACACCGCACGAACCAACCTTGACCATTCGGCGACGGCGGCCGCCCGAGGCGATCGAAGTTCTGATGGGACGAGACGAGCCGACCGCGCTGCGCGGAAAGGAAACCACCGCGCGCATTCTGGTCGCCGCCGGGCCGTATCGGCTGTCCGGTGAATGGTGGGACGACGACCACGGCGGCTGGGCACGCGAATACTGGAACGTGCACGCCTCCGACGGGGCCGTGTACCGAATCCACAGGGACGAACGCAGCGGCGGCTGGTTTCTCGACGGCTATTTCGACTGAGAGTGCGTCTCAAAAGCCGGACGGTTGGGCCTTGAACCAGTACCAAGCAACTTGCGAAGACGCGGAAAGCTCGATTCCCCTCTCCCGTCGGGAGAGGGGCCGGGGTGAGGGNNATCGAGGCGGTGCAATCAAGGGGGGAAATTTGGGGCGCCGCCCTCGCTCGGGAGTCACGCTTTCTCGTTGTCCCCTGCCATCCTCCGCGACTGCTCTGGGACAACTTTTCAGACGCCCTCTGAGGCCACGGTATGACGACTCTCTGCCAAGACTACGTCGAGCTGCGCTGCCGATCCGCATTCAGTTTTTTGGACGGTGCTTCGCTGCCTGAAGATCTGGTGGTCGCCGCCGCCCAACGTGGCCATCACACGCTCGCGCTTGCCGATCGCAACGGCCTTTTTGCCGCGCCCCGCTTTTTCTCGGCCGCGCAAAAGGCCGGGGTACGCCCGATCGTCGGTGCCGAGCTGACGATGGCAGCAGCAGATCCATTGCTTCTGCTGGTGGAAAATCGCCGCGGCTACCAGAACCTGTGCAAGCTCATCACCCGGGCCAAAGAAGGACGGCAAAAGTCCGATATTCCCGCGGTCACACCGGCGCTGCTCGCCGAGCACACGGAAGGACTGATTGCGCTCGGCGGGCCGAAGCCGCGAACCGACTTGCCGGAGATTGTCGGCATGTTCGGAAAGAAGCAGGTCTTTCTCGAAGTCCAGCGCCATTTCGACGCCGCCGAGGCAGCGCAGCAGCAGGCGCTTGTCGCGCAAGCCAAGGCGGCAGGTGTCGGCGTTGTTGCCACCAACGACGTTCGCTACGCCTCACCCGAAGGGCGCGTCGTGCACGATGTCCTCACCTGCGCGCATGAAAGACGCACCGTCGACGAAATTGGTCGGCTGGTCGCGCCCAACGCCGAACGCTGGCTGAAACCACCGGACGCGATGGCCTGCCTGTTTCGCGATTTGCCCGACGCCGTGAAAGCCACGCGCGCGATCGCCGAACGCTGCGCTTTCACCCTGGCCGATCTCGGCTACCGCTTTCCCACCTACCCAGTCCCGCCCGGCGAAACCGAGCAGAGCTTCCTCGCGGCCCTTTGCGTCCGTGGCATCGGCGATCGCTACGCCCAAGGCGATCCGCTGCTACCCAAGGTACGGCAACAGATCGAGCACGAGCTCGGCATCATCGACCGACTGTCGCTGGCCGGCTATTTCCTGGTGGTGTGGGACATCGTCTGCTTCGCGCGCCAGCATGGCATCATGGTTCAAGGACGCGGTTCGGCGGCGAATTCGGCGGTCTGCTACGTCCTCGGCATCACCGCCGTCGATCCCGTGCGCATGGAGCTGCTGTTCGAACGCTTCCTGTCCGAAGAACGCGTGCACAGCGCCAGCAACGCCGCCGACCGCATGCCCGACATCGACCTCGACCTGCCGTCGGGCGACCAGCGCGAAAGGGTGATCCAGCACGTGTACCAAAAATACGGCTCGCGCGGCGCTGCGATGACGGCCAACGTGATCACCTACCGGCCGCGCATGGCGGTGCGCGACGCCGGCCGTGCCCTCGGATTTTCAGAAGAGCAGCTCGGTCGGATTTCCAAGCACCTGCCGTGGTGGATTTCCGAGGACGAGCCACTCGCGCGCTACATCGAGATGGCCGGCTTCCCGACCACCGACCGACGCACGCGTCTTCTCGCCGAGGTGGCGACCGCGATGCTGAACCTGCCACGCCACCTCGGACAGCATTCGGGCGGCATGGTCATCGCAGCGGGGCGCCTCGACGAGGTGGTTCCGCTCGAGCCGGCCAGCATGTCCGGACGGGTCGTGGTCGAGTGGGACAAGGACGACTGCGCCGATCTCGGCATCGTGAAGGTCGACCTGCTCGGGCTTGGCATGATGGCCGTCCTGGAAGATGCGGTGCCACTCGTCGAGCGGCACGAAGGCGTCACCATCGACTATGCCCGCCTGCCCGCCGACGACCCCGAGGTGTATGCGATGTTGCGCGCCGCGGACACGGTCGGCGTGTTTCAGGTCGAGTCGCGCGCACAGATGGCGACCCTGCCGCGCATGAAACCCGACCGCTTTTACGACCTGGTGGTCGAAGTCGCCATCATTCGCCCTGGGCCGATCGTCGGCAAAATGGTGAATCCTTACCTCGCCCGCCGCACCGGCCGCGCGAAGGTGGTCTACCCGCACCCGTCGCTGGAACCGATTCTCAAACGCACGCTCGGCGTGCCGCTGTTTCAGGAACAATTGATCCGCATGGCCATGGTCGCGGCGGGATTTTCCGGCGGACAAGCCGAAGAATTGCGCCGAGCGATGGGTTTCAAGCGTTCGCAGCAGCGCATGAACGCCATCGAGGCCGAGCTGCGCGCCGGGATGACCGCCAAGGGGATTCGCGGCCCGGCCCAGGATGAAATCGTGCAGGGGATCAAGTCGTTCGCGCTGTACGGCTTTCCCGAATCGCACGCCGCCTCGTTCGCGCTGTTGGCGTATGCGTCGGCCTATTTGAAGCGACACCACCCGGCGGCCTTCGTGTGCGCCTTGCTCAACCACTGGCCGATGGGCTTTTATCATCCATCGACCCTGATTGCGGACGTCGCCCGCCACGGGGTCGAGGTGCGGCCTATCGACGTTGCGTGCTCGGGCTGGCTGTGCGACGTCGAGGACCGCGGACGAGCACTGCGCCTGGGTCTGCGCTATGTCGCCGGTCTGCGCGAGGCGGTCGGCAAGCGCATCGAGGCAGCCCGGGCCGGGCGACCGTTTTCCTCGCTGGCCGACTTCGAAGTACGCACGCAAGCCGACAGCAAAGAGCTGGCGACCCTGGCGCAAGTCGGGGCGTTTTCCAGTCTCGGCGGCAGTCGTCGACAAGCGATTTGGCAAGTGGAGGCGCTCGGCCGCTCGGGGCCCCTATTTGCGCGAACCGAATCTACGGAATTGCGGTCGCCGCTGCCAGAGATGAGCGAATCAGAAGAGATGTCCGCCGACTTTCGCGGCACCGGCATGTCGACCGGTCCGCACCCCATGGCCTACCTTCGCGCCGACCTGGATCGCGAAGGCATCCTCCGCGCCGCCGACCTGGAAAAAATTTTCGGTGGCCAGCGCGCCCGCGTCGCTGGCATCGTCGTCGTCCGCCAGCGCCCCGGCACGGCCAAAGGCTTCGTGTTCGTCACCGTCGAAGACGAAACCGGCTTCGCCAACGCCATCGTTACCCCGCGCTGCTTCGAAAGTTATCGCAACACCATCGTGGCCGAAAACGCCCTTCTGATTGAAGGCGTGGTACAAAACCAAGACGGCGTCATTTCACTCAAAGCCGACCATTTCGAAGCACTGAAAGGTCGCCTGGGCGGCATTGATGTTTCACGGGACTTTCATTGAGAGAGCGTCTGAAAAGCCAGACGGTCGGGCCTTGAACCAGGACCAAGCAACTTGCGAAGGCGCGGGAAGCTCGA
>PMLH01000181.1 GCA_003159055.1 Myxococcales bacterium | reverse complement strand
GGCTAACCAATAGGCGTTTGAGCCGGCCACGGACAGCTCAAGATCCATGCATGCCATTCTAGCATCGTGGCTTGCCGCGGCCGAGCTCTTGCTTCGATTCCCACGACAAGGTCACCGAGGTCGATGCTGGTGCCACTGCAGCGGCGAACGGTCCCGCCGCAGCCGTGACCCTTTCCCGTGCCCTTAGATCTTTTCTTCCGCTCCTGCGTTTACCACCTCAACCCACCACTCGCCTCAACCAACTTTACCAAGGGAGGTGTTCGCATGCGGCTTACATCGCTATTCAGCTTCGCCGGATTGTTCCTCGTCGCGGCTCCGCACAGGACGGCAACGGCGGGATCCGATCTTCCTTCCCTTCTTGCGGCAGGCCAGAGATTGATTCACCAGAAACAGCCGGTGCCGGATGATCCGTTGGCCGGCCTGCCCACGGGGGATGGCGACCGGGACGACCAACACGACCACGGCAAGACCAGCAACAAGGGCGCGCACTCCTGTCGGCTGAACGCCAATCCGGCCAATTCGCACGAGGTAGGTGACCTGCGCGCGACGCTGGCTTTCGTGCAGCGGGGCCCACAGGCGTGGCCCTGTCCGTCGCGACCGGGCCCAAGCGCCGAGGTTCGCCTTCGGATCGCGGTCGACGGCAGCGGCAAGATCACGGACGCACAGGCAGCCGGCGGAGATGCAAACGTCGCCGCTGCCCTGGCAAAGAAACTGGTCGGACAGTCCATCGCACCGCGACCGGAAGGCCCGACCCAGGGCACGGTGGTGTTGGGTTTCGCGAGCAGCAGGAAGTAGCGGGTTGCCACCCTCGCGCTTCCGCTGGCCACTGCTGGTTGGGAGACGAGGGGCGCCGGAATGTCTGGTTCGGCTAACGCAAAATCGCGCTATAACCGCCGGCGAATGGCGCGCCCCTTCGCAATCTTCGACTTCGACGGAACCGTCGCTGATTCCTTTGCGGAATCGCTGCTTTCCTACAATCGCCTCGCGCCACGCCTGCGCTTGCGACCCGTGCAAGAGAAGGAAATCCCCGACCTGCGCCGCATGACCGCTGGCCAACTTTTGCAGACGCTCGGGATTCCAATGTGGAAGCTGCCTCGCCTGATGATCGCGGTGCGCGCCGATTTGCACGATCACTTCCAGTCGGTCAGGCCCATTCCCGGCATCGGCGAAGCGCTGGATGACCTGGTCCGCGCGGGCTGCCACCTGGCCATCGTCACCTCCAACTCCGAGGAAAACGTACGCAGTTTTCTGGTTCGCCACGGCATCGGCGCCTTCCAAACCGTGGTGGCCGGGGCCAGCATCTTCGGCAAGGGAACGCGGCTCAAGCGATTGCTAAGAGGCGCCCGTGCCGAGAGGTCGGCGGCTGTCTACGTCGGCGATACCGTGCCCGACATCCGGGCAGCCCGCGAGGCTGGCGCGGCGGCCGCGGCCGTCACCTGGGGTTTTAGCGACAAGCTGCCCTTGGCCGCCGAAAATCCCGATGCCTTGGCCGAGTCGACGCGCGACCTGGCCCCCGCCATCCTGCGGCTTTTTGCCGGAAGGTAGATCCTTTTCTCTCGACGCGCGTTCAAGCCTCAAGACCCCGGCTTGACCCACCTCCGGGGCAGGAGGCACCGCCCATGTGTAGACAGCGTAAGGTTCGATATTTCGTAGGTAGTCTCGTATTTTGTCTGTCTGCCGCAGCGGCAGCGGCCGGCAAAACCGAGCCATCCGAAAACACGCCGGCCAGCCCAACCAAGGTGCTGAAGGCCGTGACGTATTCCGGGTCCATGGCCCTGCAAGTGGCGCAGAGGCCGGAGACGGGCGACCGCAGCTTGTCGCCCTATATATACGTGGCCGGCGGCGATCCTCAGCGCGACCAGGTGCCACTCAAGAAGACGTGGGCCGAGGTCGACATTGCGGGCGTCATCGCAGCGGTGAAGGTGCACCAGATCTTCGAGAACAGCGGCGGCAAAGCCATTGAAGCCGTGTACGTGTTCCCGGCCTCTACGCGCGCGGCCGTGCACGCCATGCGGATGAAAATCGGTGCGCGCATCGTCGAGGCGAAGATCGAGAGGAAGGCCGAGGCGCGCCAGCAGTACGAAGCCGCCAAGCAGGCCGGCAAGCGCACTTCCTTGCTGGAACAAGAGCGCCCCAACGTGTTCACCATGAACGTCGCGAACATCATGCCGGGCGACCGCATCGAGGTCGAGCTCGACTACAGCGAGTTGGTGGTGCCGGAGAATTCCACCTACGAGTTCGTGTATCCCACGGTGGTGGGGCCGCGCTACGCCGGCGGTGCCGACCCGAAGGCGGACACGTGGATGGCCAATCCGCACCTCTCCGACGGCACGCCCGAGCCGTACGCTTGGGATCTGAAGGTGCATTTGCAGACCGGCATCGGCCTCAAAGAGGTTTCGTCCCCGTCGCACAAGATCGCCGTCAGCTACAGTGGTCCCGCGACCGCGGACATCAAGCTCGACCAGCCCGGGGGCGGCAACAAGGACTTCGTGCTGCGCTACCGCTTGGCAGGCGACAAGATCGAAACCGGCCTTCTGCAATACGAGGAACCCGGCAATCTCGGGCACCCAAACGAAAAGTTCTTTGCACTGCTCGTCGAGCCACCCAAGCGTCCGACCCTGGCGGACATCCCCGGACGCGAGTACATCTTCCTGCTCGATGTCTCTGGCTCGATGAACGGCTTCCCCATCGACACCGCGAAAGAGCTGATGCGCAACCTTTTGCCCAAGCTGCGCCCCACCGACCATTTCAACCTGGTCTTTTTTTCCGGCGCAAACTACGTGTGGAGCCCCAAAGGTTCGCGGCCGGCCACCGAGGCGAACATTCGCGAAGGCATGGACAAGATTCTGAAGGAAAACGGCAGTGGCGGCACCGAGCTGATGGGCGGGCTTGAGGCGGCGTACGCGATTCCACCCTTGGGGAAGGGCATTTCACGCACGGTCGTGGTCGTCACCGACGGCTACGTCGGGGTCGAGGCGAAGGCTTTCCGTTTCATCCGCGAGCGGCTGGACCAGGCGAATCTTTTCGCGTTTGGCATCGGCAGCTCGGTCAATCGCGGCCTCATCGAAGGCATGGCGCGCGCCGGGCTGGGCGAGCCGTTCGTGGTGCTGGACCCGCAGAAGGCCAAGGCCGAAGCAGACAAGCTGCGCGAGATGATTGAGCGTCCGGCGCTCACCGACATCGAGATACAGTTCGGCGACGCAGGCGCGTATGAAGTTGCGCCGGAAAAGATTCCGGATCTGCTGGCGTTGCGGCCGCTCCTCATCTATGGCAAATACAAGGGCGATCATCCGACCAGGATCGAGATCACGGGTCGGACCGGCCGAGGAGCCTGGCACCATGCGGTCGACCTGCGGCCGGCGGACGCGCGCAAAGAAAACCAGGCCCTGCGCGCGCTGTGGGCACGCAAGTGGGTCGAAATTCTGGAAGACGAGCTCCACCTCGGCGGCGGCAAGCCGGTCGAAGACGCGATCACCAACCTCGGGCTCTTCTACAACCTGCTCACGCCGTTCACCTCGTTCGTTGCCATCGATTCGGAAGTGGTCAACCGCGGTGGAGCCCAGGACACGGTTCGCCAGCCTCTGCCCATGCCCGAAGGTGTGTCGAACTACGCCGTCGCCAACAGCCAGATGGTGATGCCGTCGGCGATGCCGGCGAGCGCCGCAGCCGGCCTGGGCGGTCCCGCTTCTCACAAAATGAAACGCGCCGCCGCCAGAGAGCCGACGATGGACGAGCTGGCTGCCTACCCGGTCGAGAAGCGCGCGGACATGGCAACCGTCGCCAAGGCGCCGAAAGCGGAAACCGAAGATGACAAACGCAAGGCAGGCGGCAAAGTGACCGACAGGGGCGATGCCAAGGCCTGCAGCGTGACGGCGAGGGCTGACAAAGCGGAACGCGTGAGCGACACGCAAGCCCTGCTCACCCTGGTGGAAGGGATTGCCCGCTCGCAAGCGTGCGGGATGTCCGGCGAAGTCAAACTGCGCGTCAGCGTCGACCGCAGCGGCAAGATCACCAAGGTCGTCATCGTGTCGGGGCGCCACGAAATCGGGCAGAAGCTGGTGCGCAAGCTGACCGGCGCAACCTCCGCGACGCATTCAACCAGCCAAGAGCCCAGCGGCGAAGGCACCGTCGAGATAACCCTCGTCGTCGCCTGACCCATCGACCCGCGGTTCGGCGCAGTGGGCGGATGCAATGTCCGCCCACTTGCTTTTCGGCGCTCTACCACCTTGCCCAGATGCAACTGATGAATAGTGCGGGCTGGCCGAGTATGATACCCGTGAAGGAAGGCAACCGCTTTCCTTCCTTGTCAGGAGGAGCCCATGCGAAAGTTATGCACGATCATCATCGGTGTCGCGGCGTGGTTGTCCTTGGCCACCAGCGCGAACGCCAAGATGGTGGAATACGTGTCCCCGCACCCGGTGCCGCACAAGTTCGGCGGCGGATTCTGCAACATCGACGTCCCCCACGTGCACAACTACCCGCCCGGCGACCCGCGCATGTACCGCGAGCAAAACGGCCAGTTCTACTTCGTCGGCGATCCGACGCCGTTCCAGTACGAGGGACCGCGCTACAGCTACTACGGCGCGCACCCCGTGGTCGACGCCGAGGTCCACTTCGGCCATCCCGTGTACTGCTACATGAAGGGACCCCACTACCACTGGTATCAGCCGCCGCCGCAGGCACAATTCCAATTCACCGGCGGCGCCTATTGGTACGTGGGGAATTTCCCGCCGGCGTATTACGACGAACGTCCACGCTTCGCGGTGGTCAACGAAGCCTATGCGCCCCTGCCCTACGTCCGGCCAGTGGTCGACATCCATGTCGCTCCGCCGATGGTGCAGGCGCAGATTGCGATCGGCGGACCCGGCTGGAGCGCGACCGCCTTGGTCGGCGGCCCGCCGGTGCCGGTCATCGTTCCACCCCTGCCGCTGGCACCAGTGCCGATTCCGGTTGGCGTTGGGGTGGGTGTCGGCATCAACCTCGGCGGTCCCGCGGTGATCGAGCGGCGCGAGATCATCGACGAGCGCTACCATCACGATCACGGCCGTCACGAGGGCTGGCGCGGCCCCGACCGCTTCCATGACCACGGCCACCGCGGGCCGCCCTCGCGCTTCGTCGCCGGACCCGCGCCGGTGCAACGCCCGCTTCTGAGTCGAGGAAACGAGCAACATCCAATGCCCTACGTTCAGTCTCAACGCCCAGCCCCAATGCGAGGACCGGCTGGCCACGCCGCCGGACCAGCGCGCGGCCCCGCGCCTGGACGCGGAGACCAGAATCACCGCCCTTAAATGACCGATCTCGATACGAGGACACTCGATCGCGAAATGGCTCTAGAATTCGGATGATCCATGCTGGTTTTCTTACGTAACAGCGCGCAGCGGCGGACGTGCTGCGTTCGATCACAGAGGAGAAGGCGGTCAGTCGGTCGCCCCTCTCCCTTCGGGAGAGGGGCTTGGGGGTGANNCTCTCCCTTCGGGAGAGGGGCTTGCGCGGTGAGGGTGAAGTATCTTCTGAAGCCGGACGCTGCCGGCTTGAAGGTAGCCGCGCTCGCATCACGGTTCGACCTCCGGTCCAGTACCCTCACCCCGGCCCTCTCCCGAAGGGAGAGGGTGATCTACACCAACTGCTGTCGCTTAATGACTATGACCTTCACCCCTGTCCTCGAATCACGACCGGTC
>PMLH01000244.1:3552-3906 GCA_003159055.1 Myxococcales bacterium | reverse complement strand
CGGTATCGGCGGCTCCGACCTCGGCCCGGTCATGGTCACCGAGGCATTGCGCCCCTTCCGCCGTCCGGACCTCGACCTGCACTTCGTATCCAATGTCGACGGCTCGCACATTGCCGAGGCGCTCAAGCGCGTCGATCCGGAGACCACGCTGTTCTTGGTGGCGTCCAAGACCTTTACCACCCAGGAAACCATGGCCAACGCACACAGCGCGCGCGCCTGGTTCCTTGGCAGAGCCAAAGACGAAAAGCACATTGCGAAGCACTTCGTCGCGCTGTCGACCAACGCGAAGGAGGTCTCGAAATTTGGCATCTCGACCGACAACATGTTCGTGTTCTGGGATTGGGTCGGCGGGCG
>PMLH01000244.1:0-3546 GCA_003159055.1 Myxococcales bacterium | reverse complement strand
TGGTACAACAACTTCTTTGGCGCCGAAAGCCACGCCATCTTGCCGTACGACCAATACCTGTCGCGCTTCCCGGCCTATTTCCAGCAGGGCGACATGGAATCGAACGGCAAGCGTGTCACCCGCGACGGCAAAGTCGTCGACTACCAGACTGGTCCCGTGATTTGGGGCGAGCCCGGCACCAATGGACAGCACGCCTTCTACCAACTGCTGCACCAGGGAACCAAGCTCGTGCCCAGCGATTTCCTGGCGTCGGTCGAAACCTTCAACCCGATTGGCGAGCACCACACCTTGCTGCTCGCGAATTTCCTCGCGCAGACCGAGGCGCTGATGACCGGCAAGACCGAGGCCGAGGCGCGCGCCGAGCTCGACGCGGCTGGCATGAAGGGCGACGCACTCGTCGCGTTGCTTCCCCACAAGGTTTTCCCTGGCAATCGCCCGACCAACTCGCTGCTTTACCAAAAGCTCGACCCGCGCACGCTCGGCAAGCTCATCGCCCTCTACGAGCACAAGATCTTCGTGCAAGGGATCATCTGGAACGTGAACTCGTACGACCAGTGGGGTGTGGAGCTTGGCAAGAAGCTTGCGAACGCGATCCTGCCCGAGCTGCGGACGCCCGGCGAGGTCTCATCGCACGACGCTTCGACCAATGCCCTGATAGGCGAAATCAAGCGCCGGCGCAGCTAGCTTGCTCACGGATCCGATTCCGCGCGCGGCTGCCCAGCGCCGCCAATACGAGGCCAGCGACGCCCGGCCGTCCCTCGACTTGCCTCCTTCGGAGGAGCTGCAGAAGCTTGCGGTAGCTCTGAAGGACGCTCTGGCCAGCGCCTCAGGCACGGACGTCCGGCGGGCCGGCCTCGCTTTGCTGGGCTTTCTGGCGGCCAGCTACGGCGTGTCTGCGCCCAAGTTGTCGGTTCTCGGCGCCCGCCCGAAGAACGTTTCCGAGGGCTCGTCGTATGAGCTGTGGGGCGACTACACCTTCGTCACGCAGGCTATTCGCGTCTGGATGCGGACCGCGGTGCTGGGCAAGGTGACCAGCTACCGCGGTCTGCTCAATACCTTGCTGCACGAGTTCTGCCACCATCTCGACGTCAAACGCTTCGGCTGGCCGGACACGCCGCACACGCGTGGGTTCTATGGACGGGTGGACGACCTGTATCACCTCGCCTTGGGGACGGCACCGCTCGATCGGCGGCCGCTCGTGTGGATCAAGAGCAGGAATATCTGGCGCATCGACTGGACCAAGTTGCGACCGCGGAAGGGATGACGTTTTGGGAATGGGTAGTGGGCGCCGCCACACGGTGGCCTCCGGTGGGCTTGGCTGACGTGTCGGCTAGCTGTACTATCCCTTCATCATGGTCGGTTTGCGCACAGGCATCGTTGCTCACGGGTTCATCCTTCCGGTCCTCATGCTCTGGGGGTGTGGCTCTGACTCGCCTCCCAAGCCGGCGGCCCAGGTTGACGGCGGTACGGACGTCCATCAAGGCGCCGCTGACGGCCCAGTCGCCGATGTCCCCGTCACCAGTCCCACCGACGCCCCGAGCGCTCCTGAGGGCAGAGCCGTCGATGTCTCCGGCATCGAGGGCAGGAGCCAAGACGGCGGCGTCTGCCAGAGCCCTCTTGTTTTTCCCTCTGACTCGGGACCACCGAGCATGTGCCCGGGCGTGGTCTTGAAGACCGCCGCCATCCCGTTCGTGCCCACCGATTCCCACTGGTCCACCCTGTATCAGGGATGCCTTGACAGCAGTGGATCGCCGTATTACTCGGACGCCTGTCGCAAGCTGTGCACCACGGTCGCCACCGCGAGCCCGGCTTTGAAGTCCAGCCAGGGAATCGACTCGTGCTCGCTCGACTGCTCGCAGTCTGACAACCCCGTGCTCTCGGTCAAATACTCCGACACCATCTGCGAGCCCTCGATTCCCGACGCCGGGTCGGGGAGCGAAGCAGGGAGGGAAGCCGGGCGCGACGGGACGCCCGACGCCGGAATCGACGGCGTACGTGTCGCCGCGCTCGATGGGGCGCCAGATGCCGGAACGGGTCTGGACGCAAGCGACGGCGGGGGCTCGCTGCAAGTCGCGCTTCAGGATGTGTCCGCCTACGCAAACTGCATGCCCGTGGTCGGATCGAACCCGGACCCAATCATCGTTCTGTGGACCGTGGACATCACCGGGGCGCGCGGAGATACCGCGCAGCTCACCAAGGCCACGATCACCGTGAGCAAAGGCACCTCCATCGTTCAGGACTTCACGGTGGCGAATCCGACCATCCCGCTTGTCGGCGGCACGGGCAGCGCAAGCCAGCGCAAGCCGCTTGACAGCGTCTCCACCAATCAGGCGTGCTCCTCGATGTGCGGCGGCGGCGCCACGTACCAGCTGGACCTTGTTTTCGCGATCGACGGCCAGAGCATCCCCGTGAGCAAGTCCGGCGCCTTCTCGTGCGCCTACTGACGCTGTCGGGAGGCGAGCGCCGCTCCGCCGAGGTGCCGTGCCGTCAGAGGCTTGAAGCCAGGCGCAGAAAGCCCGCCGTTCGGCTAGGCGACCCGCGCGCTCCGGCGGGGCGGGTCCTGTCACCGAGAGAGCCCTTCCCAAGCCGTGTCTTCGGGCGATTCATCTCGCAAGGAGTTCGTGTGCTTGCGGTCCGGCCCAGGAGTGATATGGCATTTAGTAGATGTCCCGCCATCGTTTGAATGCGCGCACGTCGTCTGCATTGAGGGCGAACCATTCACCATTCTTGCGCTTCTCACTGAATCTCCTGTGCCAGTATTGCTCGACACCCACTGGATCATCGGTCTTGATCTTGTGAATCGGAGAAAGCTGCTCGGGCAACTCCGTCCTGATTTCTCCCTCTCTTCGCAGTGGATTTCTGGTTTGCCCGATCTTGTACTCATTCCGAGAACCATGGCGGACCAGATAGACGTGGCCGACGGATGTCTTGGCGTTGCTCTCGCGAGAATCTACATCGTGGGCCTCTGACTTCGCGAATTGGGCACACATGGCGGCAACGTCCATCTGCCCCTTTTCCTCGCAGAAGCGCTTGAGTCGCGTCGCGAGGACCGACTTCCCTCCAAGCCGCGAGAGCGTGTTGTGCCACGGGAAGCCCGGGTCCCGGCTGGCTTTCAGCTTTATCTCGGCGACAACGGGAAAATGGCCAAGCTCGCGAGCCAGGCCCGCAAGAGACGTGAGGAGGTCATCCTCACTGCGTGCCGGCTTGAGGTCGTTGGGCTGAAACCCAGCTTCTTTCACGGCATCACCCCAGCGCGCCCAGTATTTGCCACGCCAGTCGCCTTCCTTGACCCCAGTCTCCGCGCGGAAACGACCCATTCCGAGCGGCGCTCCGCCATTGGCGGCCGCTGTTCGCCGAATTTCCGAGAGCATCTCTTGCTTGGTCATCGTGTGTCCGTCGAACTCCGTGTTCAGCTACAGAGAATATCACCGGCTCGAATGTGTGCGGGGACTGACCCTCCCTGCATAGCGTACGATCCGCCGCTGCGGCGCGGGGCCTGGTCCGACCCGCGCCGAGATGTCTAGCGGGCGCAGGCGTGGCGGGTGG
>PMLH01000076.1 GCA_003159055.1 Myxococcales bacterium | reverse complement strand
CCGTCGAGCAGCTCCATCACCATGAAGAGAAGACCGTCGCTGGTGCGGCCAAGGTCGAAGACATCGACGATGTTGGGATGGCCAATCGCGCTGGCCGCGCGGGCCTCGCGTTCGAAGCGCGCACCGACTTGCGGGTCGGCGCTGACTTCTTCGAGCAAGGTCTTGACCGCAACTCGTCGCCCGAGCGCGAGGTGCAGCGCTTCGTACACCACCCCCATCGCGCCCCGCCCAAGCTCCCGGATGACCTGGTACTTGCCGTCCAGGACCTCGCCAAGTGCCAACGCCGCCGGGCGCCCAATTGTCGCCATGGTCGGGGTCGCGCTGGTCATGGGTCGTCCAGTGACCGGACACAGGTTGCCCTCGCTTGAGTGAGAGCCGCCGCAATGGGGACACGCCACGGCGCCAGAATATCAGTACCCAGCGCCGCTGTCAGGGAAGCGCCCCGCCTTGCGCGCCACGCTGCTTGAGCCTCACGTCCGTCAGTCAACCCTGGCGACCGCATGGCAGGGATCACGACTCGGTGCAGCTGGGGGACAAGGTAGGTCAACATGCGTTCAATGCCCAACACTTCGGGTGGTGAAAACCTAACACCTGGCTCATCTACAGCCGATTACACCTCATGATTTCATTGGGTTAGATGGCGTATGCTCCCTGGCGCGGCGCTTGCTGCAAAGTTCTGTCGCCATGGAAGGTATCGCCCAAACCAGCCAAACCAGCCAAACCAGCCAGACCGGCCGCAACGCAGCGACATCTCGGAACCGCCCGCCCGCCCGCTTGGCATTGCCCAAGGTGCTGCTGTGTGACCTTGACGGTACACTGATTGATACCATGCCGGTGCTTGCCGATCTGGCCACCGAGGTGATGGTCGGGACGTACGGCGTTCCGCGAGCCTTGGCGCGCGAGCTGTACCTTGCCACCTGTGGGTTGCCGTTCATCGGCCAGCTGGAAGAGATCTTCCCGGGCGATCCGCGCAATCGGGCCGCGTCTGAGGAGTTCGAGGCCAGCAAGCCCGGCCGTTGCGACCAGGCCCGCATGCCGGCCGATACGCTCGCCGCCCTGCAGGCGGTTCGGCAGCTCGGCGTTCGCATCGCGGTCTCGTCGAACAACGGGCGCGAAAACGTCGACCGCTTCGCGAGCAACGCCGACTTTCAATTCGACCTGGTGATGGGCTATGGCAACGGCCTTGCCAAGGGGCGTCCGCACGTGCAGATGGTCGAACGGGTCTTCGCCGTCGGCCGCGGCGAAATGCTGTTCATCGGGGATTCGCTTCACGACGGCGAAATCGCGCTGGCCGAGGGCATGCCCTTCGTCGGTCTGGCTGGGACCTTCTCAAAAGAGAGCTTCACGCTCCGCTTTCCGGGCCAGCCAATCGTGCATCGCTTCGCGGAGCTCTTGCACCTGTTCCAGGCCGAGTCCGCGGTCGCGGTCGCGGGCACCTGAGGCTTGGTGTGAACGTCGTTCTGCTCGCAGCCGGGCTGGGCAGTCGGCTCGGCGCCTTGACGCGGGATCTGCCGAAAGCTCTGATTCACGTGGGCGGAAAGCCGCTGCTTTTCCACGCGTTGTCGTTTGCCGCGCACACGCAACCCACGCGCATCATCGTAGTGGGCGGCTTCGCCTTCCCCTTGGTCAAGGAGGCGCTGCAGATGTTCCGCGCGGGCGCAGGGGTCCGTGCCCCTATCGAGCTGGTGGAAAACACCAGCTTCCGCGACGGCAACCTGGTGTCGCTCATGACCGCCAAGCCCCTGCTTGGCGAGGGCTTTCTGGTCATGAACGTCGACCATATTTACCGGCCCAGCATCGCTTCCGTGGTCAAGCCGCCGGTGGACAAAGTGACCGCGTTCATCGACACCGACCGCAAGCTCGGCGCCGACGACATGAAAGTCGAGCGGCGTGCTGATGGCCGCATTTCGGCGATTTCCAAGACCTTGGCCAAGTTCGACTGTGGCTACGTCGGTATGACCAGCGTGCCGGACGCGCTTCGCGGTCGGTACTTCGACGAAGCTGACCGGGCGCTGGCTGACGAGGGGCGTGCGATTCACGTCGAGCGGATTCTTGCTCGTCTGGCGAAGACCGACCTTGCGCCCGCGTGCCGCGACGTCAGCGGTCACGGCTGGCTGGAAGTGGACACGCCCGACGAACGCACGGCTGCCGAAGCCGCCCTGGCCGAGGGCAGCTGGGCTTGACCGTCAACCAGGGCAGCCGTAGCTTCTGACTGTGCCTGCGCAATCCCTCTGGTTTCCCTATGCGCAGATGCTGGGTCTCGAAATCCAGAACGAGGTGGCTCGCGCGGAAGGCGTCCGCCTACACCTGCGCGACGGTCGTGTGTTGGTCGATGCCATCGCGAGCTGGTGGTGTGTTGTTCACGGCTACAACCACCCCGAGTTGAACGCAGCCATGCGCGCGCAGCTCGACGACTTCGCGCACGTCATGCTGGGCGGGCTCGTGCATGAGCCGGCGCAACGCCTGGCCGATCGGCTCGTGCAGATTGCACCGGCGGGGCTTAAGCACGTCTTCTTCGCCGATTCGGGTTCGGTCGGGATGGAGGTGGCGATGAAGATGGCGGTGCAATACTGGAAAAACCTCGGCGTCAGCGCCAAGCAGGCCTTTATTTCCCTGCGCCACGCCTACCATGGCGACACGACCGGCGTGATGAGCCTCGCCGATCCCGACGATGGCATGCACAAGCTTTTCGCAGAGTATTTGCAGCGCCAGATCTTCGTGCCCCCGCCCGAGGGCATGGGCGATGGGCG
>PMLH01000129.1 GCA_003159055.1 Myxococcales bacterium | reverse complement strand
CTCGACGAAGGGGCTATGGATGACACCAACGGTGCGCAGGTTGTAGGGGGCCGGCACGGAGTTCTTGTCGCTACACACCGCAGGTGCCTAGAGCTCTAGGGGTGATCGTGGCCGTGCCCCTGGCCATGGCCGCCACACGCCATGCCCGGTTGCATACGCATGAGCGAGCCAGCCTTGAACGCCTCGACAGTTGTTGAAACCGTTGGGTGCTCAGCGCGGAACACGCTGAGGCCGGCCGCCATCAACCTATTGAGGGCGCCCATGCCAATGCCACCCACCACGATGCCGTCGAGGATCTCGCCCTGGAGCAACGCGAAGGGCGAACACGTGCCGTGCTCATGGTGCTGATTCCGATTTACGATAACGCGGCAATCGTTGTTGTCGGTATCCACGATCAGGAAGGCAGGCGCCGAACCGAAATGCGCGCAAACTTCACTTTGAAGACCAAGGTCTTCATTCACTGGAATACAGATTCGCATGGTCACTTCTCCTTGAGGGATGGCCTTCCGGACGCGTTTTGTCCGGAGGACATTCCGGGTCATTTCTTCTTATCGTGCAACTCGCAGCAGCGCCGGCCTTCGTGGTGAACGGGGCCGCCTTCGATGCGCAGTGCCTTGCCGTGCACGAGGGCGTCCGCCACCTTCCGGTGCGCTGACTCGACGATTCTGCTGAAAGTCGGGCGCGATACGCCCATCTGTTCGGCGGCTTGCTCCTGGTAGAGCCCGACGAGGTCGGCCTGTCGAATCGCCTCGAACTCGTCGAGGGTCATGACGACCTCCTCGATCTCGTGCATGGGGATGCCGGTAGGCTTGAAGATCGAAGCGGCCGGTTTTCCGGCGATCGTGCGGCAGCAGAATGGTCTTGGCACCCGAATACCTTCGGATACATTATGGACATATGTGCACGACTGTCAAGCGGTCATTCCGGGCTATTCCGATTTCTGCGTAACCGACCATGGGCGAGCCTCGTATGACCTATGACGAAGATGACCCATCCACACAATTACAACCACGCCAGTGCGAGAGGGTTCGCGAACCCAAATTCGGTCGCCTGGCTCCAACTTGGTGAATCATGAGCTTCAGCTTTCCCGCCCTGTTCCTTGCCGGCATCCTGACGTTTCTCTCGCCATGCGTCCTTCCGCTCGTGCCCATCTACCTGGCAACGCTGGCGGGAAGTTCGGCGATCGCGCTGCGCGATGGCTCGCGTGGCAAGCGACTGTTCGCGGCCACGCTGGCGTTCTCGCTGGGGCTTTCCGTCGTGTTCGTCACCCTGGGGCTGGCGGCATCGGCGGTCGGCCGGACCCTCTCGGGCCACCGAGCTCTCGTTCTGCAACTGTCGGGCCTGGCCATTTTCCTGGCCGGGCTGAAGCTGATGGGCTTTTTGCGCGTGCCCGGCCNNCGATCGCGATGTGCGTCCATGGCTAAGCTCAGTCCGTCGCGGCAGCGGAGTGCTGTGGCCGTTCCTGTTCGGCGCGGCCTTCGCGCTCGGCTGGAGCCCATGCGTGGGGCCGGTGCTTGGCTCGGTGCTCGCCTTTGCCAGCACATCGCAAAGCTCAGCCAGGGCCGCGCTGTATCTTGCCACCTATGCCTTCGGACTGACCTTGCCCCTGATGGCGGTATCGCTGGTAGCGCCCGTGGCCTTGCGCTTGCTCGACAGGGCCAAGCGGCACCTGCGCAAGTTCGAGATTGCCAGCGGGACCCTGCTGGCAGCGATGGGCCTGCTGTTCATCACCGGCAACGAAGCCGCGATCATGAACCCGGCGACCGCGTCGACGAATCAGCTTGCCGCTGCTACCACAGAAACGCCTCCGGCCGCCCCGGCCACGTGCAGTGCCGGCGACCTGAAAACACCTCGCCCTGCGCAGCGGGGAGAGGTCGCCGAGCACAGCGAGGCGGGTGAGGGGCTGCCACGTTTCGAGACTATTCCGACCATGGCGGAATTCGTCTCTGCTGGGTGTCCCATTTGCCAGCGCATGCAACCGGTCGTGGCTGCTGCCGAGCATGGCTGTGCCTTGCACGGCATTCGCGTCCGCCAGCTCGACGTGTCCACCCCCGCCGGCCGCACCGCTGCCGCCGAGCGGGGCGTGCTGGGCGTGCCCACCTTCCTGTTCCTGGACAGCGCTGGGAAAGAGGTCGCCCGCCTCGTCGGTCAGCAGCCTCAGGAGGTGCTCATCCAATCGTTGGAGGTCTTGGCCGGGGAAAAGTGCGACGGCTACCGGCCAATCACCGGTACGGCCACCGAAGGATCCTGAATCGTGCCAGTCACGCGTTGAGCAATAGCGGAGGCGGGGACGAACCGAGCCCACCCACGCCAACCACCGACACCAAGGGCAAGCAATTCTGGCCTGCACGAGCCGAAAGACGTGGAAACCGTGCCCTGGTCCACCCATGGGGCGGTGAGGAGGGAGGGTTGGGTGGCCCCAGGTCGGGTCTCCCGCTCTGGCCACGTCTTGGGGGAGCGGTGGGGAAGTGCTTCTAGGCGAGTAGCCAGCATATTCTTGAGGATTCTGCCGCTCTCCCGCATATCATGCGCTTGTGAGCTTCGATCGACCCTGGACAACTCTACGAATCGCGCCGCGTTGCCTTCGGCACGCGGCCGCCGCGCAAGGATGGCGCCAATGATCGACGATACAGAAGCGGGCAAGGCCAGCAAGGCCAAGATAGCGGCTGCGGAGGCTCAGATCGTCGAGCAGTCCAAGCGGATCGAGTTCTTTATCACGGACTATTCCGTCGAGCTTCTTGCCGCCAAAATGCAAAACGGCGACTTCGAAATCCCTGCCTACCAGCGTGAGGATACATGGGAGCCAGAACGCAAATCGCGGTTTGTCGAATCCTTGCTCATGGGGCTTCCGATCCCCTTTTTGTTCTTCTGGGAGCGACCAGAGACCGGAAAGCTGGAGATCGTGGATGGGTCGCAACGCCTGCGGACGATCCAGCAATTCGTCTTGGGCGACTTTAGGGTCGGCGAGCTCGAGGAACTCACCGAGCTCGAGGGATTGGCCTTTCGTGATCTGCCGGAATCGCGCCAGCGCAAGCTGAAGAACCGATCGATCCGAGGCATCGTCCTCAACGAACACGCCGATGAGCAGGCTCGCTTCGACATTTTCGAACGAATCAACACCGGTAGCCTGGTGGCAAACAAGGCCGAGGTCCGAAGAGGAGCGCTCGTCGGACCGTTCCAGGACCTCGTTATTGAGCTGTCAAAGGATGCGGTGTTTGCCAAACTCGCGCCTCTATCCCCAAAGAGCGTGAGCCTTCGAGAACCAGAGGAGCTCATCACACGGTTCTTTGCTTACGGAGATGGCCTTAAGGGTTACAAGGATCGACCTGCGGAATTCCTGTTTCAGTACGTGAAGAAAATGAACGAAACGCTCACGGCGGATCCAGCGTTGGTTCAGAAGTATCGGCGACGGTTCGTCAACACGATGGCCTTCGTCAAGAAGGCGTTCCCCTTAGGGTTTCGACGAACCCCAGGAGGCAAGGCCACGCCGCGCGCCCGTTTCGAGGCCATCGCCGTCGGTAGCTTCCTTGCCATGAAGGAAGATCAAGCACTGGCGACGAAGAAGATCGATGCTACGTCTTGGGTAACCGGGAAGGAGTTTGGCACGGTCATCGGGTCAGATGGTGCTAACGCGATCAGCAGGCTCCGAGGGCGCCTCGAGTTCGTACGGGACCACTTGCTGGGAACTTGATGTGTGGAAGCACTGAGCACCATTTTCGAAGATCGACTGCAGGAGATAGATGCCTATCTCGATCTCCTAGATTTGTTCGAACAGGAAGTGCACCAAGGCCCACCAAAGATCGCCGGAACCCCGGTTACCAGCCAGCAACAGAAGATCATGTACGCTTCCGTTTACCTGCAACTCTACAATCTGGTCGAAGCTACTGCGACTTGGTGCATTGATGCGGTTGCGCGCGCCGTCGCGGAAGGCGAACGATGGCAGCCTGCGCACCTCTCGGAGGAGGTTCGTCGAGAATGGATCCGTACGACCGCTCGCACCCATACCAACCTCAATTTCGAACATCGCCTTCAGCAAACCGTGGATATTTGCGATTGGCTGCTCAAGGCTTCGCCTGTGACCGAATGGGCTGTGGAAAAGGGCGGTGGAGGCAACTGGGACGACGTCTTGATCGAAGAAATGACCACGCGAATTGGTTGCGAGCTGATCATCACCAATGAAGTTTACCGCGGGATCAAGCGAACCATTCGCGACGACAAGAGCGCGCTTACGCTCGTAAGATACCTCCGGAACAAGCTTGCCCACGGCGAACTCTCGTTCTCCGAGTGTGGTCAGGGTGTCACGGTTGTCGAACTGCGTGAGATAAAGAACCGCACAGCTTCCTATCTGCGCGAGGTCATAGCTGCGTTTCAGACGTACATCGACGGTTTTAAGTTTCTGCTGCCCGCTTGTCGCCCAGCCGGTGGGGCGACGTGACGATTACGTGTGTCGACCTGTTTTGTGGGTTGGGAGGACTGACGCATGGTCTCAGTAGGGGTGGTGTACGTGTGGTCGCTGGCTTCGACATTGATTCGCAATGCCAGTTTCCGTACGAGGGAAACAACGCCGCTCGGTTCGTTGAGCAGGACGTTCGAACGCTTGACGGAAAGGCATTGCGGGAACTTTGGCAAGGGACGCAATACAGCCTGTTGGCCGGCTGTGCGCCTTGTCAGCCCTTTTCGAAGTACAGCCGACGTGGACGCAAGTCTCGAGCGGACAGCAAGTGGGATCTCGTCGCGGATTTCGGGCGGCTTGTCCGTGAAGCCCAGCCGGACTTCGTAACCATGGAGAACGTCCCTCAGCTTGTTGAGCACGAGGTGTTCGAGAAGTTCCTCTCATCGTTGACTGGCTACCACGTGTGGCGGGAGGTCATCGAGTGCTCCAGGTACGGGGTGCCGCAATCACGGAAGCGTCTCGTCTTGCTCGCTTCAAAGCTCGGCCCGATCGCGCTCACTCCGTCACGCATCAAGAATGGCGCGGTGTTTTCGACGGTGCGGAAGGCCATCTCTCATTTGCCCAAGCTGGAGGCCGGCGGTTCGGACCCGCGAGATAGGTTGCATTCTGCTTGCAAGTTAAGTGAGTTGAACTTGCGTCGAATAAGGGCGTCGAAGCCCGGCGGGAGTTGGCGCGACTGGGACCCGGCGCTTGTTGCTCGTTGTCACCGAGTAAGATCCGGCGACACCTATCCAAGCGTGTACGGACGAATGGAGTGGGACGCGCCTGCGCCGACCATAACAACGCAGTGCTTTGGATACGGGAATGGCCGCTTTGGTCATCCGAAACAGGATCGAGCGATCACACTTAGAGAGGCGGCGATACTCCAGACCTTCCCACGCTCGTACCGGTTTCTTCGAGACGGCGAGCCGGTTCGATTCAGCGTGCTTGGACGACTCATTGGAAATGCTGTTCCAGTCCGTGTCGGAGAAATAGTAGCTGAAAGCCTCAAGAAGCATATTCGGGAGCTTTCTCCGAGGCGCCACCGTCGCTAGCAACCATCGACCATCGTCGCGACAGGCCATCCCCAAAACCCCGCAGGTCCAACCGGGTCACGGCCCTACCAGCGCCTCAAAGCCAGAGATGACGTCGAACAGCTCCTCGTCGATGCCGCTTTGGCGCAAGCGATGGAAAGAGCCGTTGAGGCTCTCCAGCAATTCGTCGATGTTCTTGTCGGCGCGCTCCATGGCGGCAAGGCGGCTCGCGTTTTCGCTGGCGAGGGATTCGGCGCACGCTCGAAAAAGTGAGATGAAGAGGTAGCCG
>PMLH01000367.1 GCA_003159055.1 Myxococcales bacterium | reverse complement strand
CGCCGCGCGGCCAAGATGGTCATCTTGAACATCGACCATCCCGACATCGAAGACTTCATCACCTGCAAGGCCAAGGAAGAGAAGAAGGCTTGGGCGCTCATCGACGCGGGCTACGACGGCTCGTTCGACGGTGAGGCTTACAAATCGGTCTTCTTCCAGAATTCCAACAACTCGGTCCGCGTCACCGACGAGTTCATGGAGGCCGTGCAGAAGGATCGCGAGTGGCAGACGCGTGCGGTCCGCGATGGGCGCCCCATCGGGACGTTCAAAGCGCGCGAGCTTTGGCGCTCGATCGCGCAGGCGGCCTGGGACTGCGGCGATCCTGGCTTGCAGTACGACACGACCGTCAACAGCTGGCACACCTGCTCGGGCACCGAGCGCATCAACGCCTCGAATCCTTGCTCCGAGTACATGTTCCTCGACAACTCCGCCTGCAACCTGGCGTCGCTCAACCTGCGCAAGTACCTGCGTGCCGACGGAACTTTCGACACCGATTCGTTCAAGCGGGCGGTCGAGCTGACCATCCTGGCGCAAGAGATCATCGTCGGCAACGCGAAATACCCGACCAAAGCCATCGAAGAAAACTCGCTGCGCTTCCGGCCGCTCGGGCTTGGCTACGCCAACCTGGGCTCGCTGCTGATGACGCTGGGCTTGCCGTACGATTCGGCGCCAGCGCGTGCCTGGTGCGGCGCCATCACCGCGCTCATGACCGGTTGGGCCTACCGTGCCTCCGCAGTCATCTCTCGCGACGTGACAGGGCCGTTCGCCGGCTACCCGGAAAACGAACAGCCCTTCCTCGGCGTGATGAAGAAACACCGCTACCACACCGAGCGCATCGAGGCGAACCTCGTCCCCGACGAGCTGATGTCGGCGGCACGCGGCGCTTGGGACGAAGCCATCAACGTCGGCAGCGAGCACGGCTTTCGCAATGCACAGGCCACCGTGCTCGCGCCCACCGGTACCATCGGGTTCATGATGGATTGCGATACCACGGGCATCGAGCCCGACATCGCGCTCATCAAGTACAAGCGGCTGGTGGGCGGCGGGATGATCAAGATCGTCAACAACACAACCGAAGAAGCGCTGGCGCGCTTGAACTACGACGAGGATCAGCGCAAGGCCATCGTCGAGTACATCGACCGCGAAGAGACCATCGAAGGCGCGCCGGGGCTGTCGGACGAGCACTTGCCGGTCTTCGACTGCGCGTTCCGCGCGGCCAATGGCACGCGATCCATCCACTACATGGGACACATCCGCATGATGTCGGCGGCGCAGCCCTTCATTTCAGGCGCGATTTCGAAGACCGTCAACCAGCCGGCCGACGCAACGGTGGAAGACGTGGAAAACGCCTACCTGGAAGCGTGGAAGGCCGGCCTCAAGGCGATTGCGGTCTACCGCGAAGGTTGCAAGCGCACGCAGCCGGTGACCACCAGCAAGACCGATCCGGGCTTGCAGCGGGCAGCGCAAACTACGGCGGCCCAAGCCCTCGTGCGGCGCAAGTTGCCCGACGAGCGGCATTCGCTCACGCACAAGTTCTCGGTGGGCGGTCACGAGGGCTACATCCACGTCGGCCTCTACGACAGCGGCGAACCGGGCGAAATCTTCATCCGGATGGCCAAAGAGGGTTCAACCATCTCGGGCCTGATGGACAGCTTTGCCACGGCGGTGTCCTTGGCCCTGCAGCACGGCGTGCCCCTGCGACTCTTGGTCGACAAGTTCTCGCGTATGCGCTTCGAGCCCTCGGGCTTCACCGGCAACCCAGAAATCCCGCGTGCCACGTCGGTGATGGACTACCTGTTCCGCTGGCTGGCGGCGAAATTCCTGCGTCCTGACGCCGACGCCGAGGGCGGCGAAGAGGCGAAGCCGGTGCTGGAATCGGTACCGATGCCAGCGCCAGCCGAACCCAGCCCGGTGGTGGTCATCGACCAAACCGCCAAGAGCACGAGCAGCCCAGCGCCGTACGCTTTCCTGGTCCGAACTGACGCGCCGACCTGTCCGGAGTGCGGTTCGATCATGGTGCCCAACGGCAGCTGCCACAAGTGCACGAACTGCGGCACGACGAGCGGATGTAGCTAGTGTAGTGGGAAGGGCGGGCTGGCTCGGCGCCCGTCCATTTGCGCGCGACAGGTTTTCGGGCCAAGGTGAGCGGGCGATGACTTCGATGATGTTGCGCACGCTCACCGTGGGGCCGGTTGCGTGTACCTGCGCGATCGTGGCTTGCCCGGAAACCGGGGAAGCTGCGGTCATTGATCCGGGTGGCAACAGCGACCGGATTCTGGCTGCGATCCGCGAAATGGGTGTGCAGGTGAAACTGCTGCTGCACACCCACGGCCACTTCGACCACATCCTGGCGACGCGGGAGGTGGCGGAGGCCACGGGGGCTTCCGTCCTTCTTCATCACAACGATCGGGCGATGTACGAAGGCCTGCCCCGGCAGGGAACCATCTTTGGATTTTCGGCCGAAACCCCTCCCGCGCCGAACCAACTGCTCGTGGGTGGCGAGAGCATCGCCGTCGGCAAACTGTCGGCCACGGTGATTCACACGCCCGGGCACACGCCGGGCTCTGTCGGATTCTATTTTGCGGCAGACGGGATTCTCTTTGCCGGCGACACTTTGTTTGCCGAGTCGATCGGGCGAACCGATCTGCCGGGCGGATCCTTCCCGGCCATCGTGAAGTCCATCCAGAACAAGCTCTATGTTCTGCCCGCCCAAACGCGGGTCATTCCTGGCCACGGCTTGGAAACCACCATCGCTCACGAACGCGAGAACAATCCCTTCATTCGCGCGGACTCGGCGACGGCGACGGGCTAGCCCAACACCGCTCGCAGCGCAGGCGCGAGGTCGGGGTATTCGAAGGTGTAGCCCGTACGCTCGACGGCAGTGGGAAGTGTGCGCTGGGACGCAGTGAGCACGTAGCTCATCTCGCCGAACATGAGACGCAGGGCCGCCCTGGGTATCGAAAGCAGGGCCGGCCTGTGCAGGGCGCGCCCAAGCTCGCGCGTGAATTCCGCATTCGTGGCCGGCGTGGGCGAGACGGCATTGATGGCACCACGAACCCGTTCGTCTTGGCTTGCGTGAAGCAGAATGCCCACCACGTCGTCGATGTGGATCCACGGCATCCACTGTTCGCCGCTGCCGATCCGACCGCCCATTCCCAGACGAAAAGGCGGAAGCATCTTCGCGAGCGCGCCTCCGGCGGCAGCCAGCACCAGGCCGGTGCGCACGCACACCACGCGGATCCCGAGCTGCTCGGCGGCCAGCGCTTCCTGCTCCCATTCACGGCACACGTCGGCCAGGAAATCCCGCCCTGGCGGCGAGCTTTCCTCGATGATTTGGTCGCCGCGGTCGCCGTAGTAGCCAACCGCGGAAGCGGACACCAGCACCTTCGGCCGGTGTTCCTGCGCAGCAAGCCCGGCCACCAGGTTGCGCGTGCCCAGCACCCTGCTGTCGCGAATCCGTCGCTTTCGCTCCTCCGTCCATCGCCCGCCAGCGACTGGCTCGCCCGCCAGGTTGAAGACCGCGGTGACGTCGGCAAGCGCCTCGGCCGGCGGTGGCTCGACCTCGGGCGACCAGGCATGCACGTCGACCGTGCCTAGGCCGTGCACGCCGCCGGGGTTGCGACTGAGCACCACCGCGCGCTGCAAGCGCTCGACCAGCCTTGGTCCGATAAGTCCAGTTGCCCCGGTCACCAGCGTGCGCATGCCAACACTGCGCTCTACTTCTACCAGCTGAGCCGGGCGTCTGCACGATGTGCGATCGCGACGCGCTCGCGGGCGCCGTCACACGACACACACCTTGGACGCGCAAAGCGATGCTATCGTTTCGCCATGGGCCGCATCCTCATCATTGATGACAACGAGACCNNATCGCCGGCGGTGGCGCCGACGGGCTCGCCCTCATGCGCAAGCACGCACCGGATCTTCTCATTACCGACTTGAAGATGGAGGGCGTGGACGGTCTCGAAGTCGTGGAGGCAGCGAAGCGTATCGATCCGTCGTGCCCTGCCCTCATCGTGACGGCCTTCGGCACGGTCGAAACCGCCGTCGA
>PMLH01000362.1 GCA_003159055.1 Myxococcales bacterium | reverse complement strand
GCGCGTGCTCAAGGCGCGCGCCGAAGCCGCCCTCGGTGGCGAGCTGGATGGCGCAGTCATCACGGTGCCGGCCTACTTCGACGATGGCCAGCGCCAGGCGACGCGCGACGCAGGCCGGCTGGCGGGACTCGAAGTCATGCGCCTGCTCAACGAGCCGACCGCGGCGGCATTGGCGTACGGCCTCGACAAGCAGGCCGAGGGTACGTTTGCGGTTTTCGATCTGGGTGGCGGAACCTTCGACATCTCAATCCTGAAACTGGAGGGTGGCGTGTTCGAAGTGAAGTCGACCGGCGGGGACTCGGCCCTGGGCGGCGACGACTTCGACCGAGCCCTCGCCGCGCACCTGCTTGGGCAGCTCGGCCTGCCGGATGATGCGGGCGGCGACCCAGTCGTGATGCGCGCGGTGCTGGATGGGGCACGGGCAGCCAAGGAAAGGCTGACCTCCTCGGCGGACACGTCGGCGCGCCTGCAAATCCCGACAGGAGAGACCCGCGAAACTTTACTGACCCGAGAGCAATCCGACGCCCTCGTCGCGCCGATTCTCGAACGGTGTCGTGCGCCCGTGCTGCGTGCCCTGCGCGACGCTGGTATCGAAGCAGCTCAGCTTTCCGGCGTGATCCTGGTTGGCGGCGCCACGCGCATGCCAATCGTCCGGCGATTCGTGGCCGAGCTGTTCGGCAAGCAGCCCCTGGCAGACATCGATCCCGACGAGGTGGTTGCGCTTGGCGCTGCGGTGCAGGCCGACCTTCTCGCCAGCGGTGGCCGCAGCGACGTGGTTCTGATGGACGTGGTCCCGCTTTCGCTGGGGCTTGAGATGATGGGTGGCGTGGCCGAGAAGCTCGTCTATCGCAACACGACGGTTCCGTGTGGTGCGGTTCAGACCTTCACCACCTATGCCGACAACCAGACCGGTTTCGATCTTCACGTGGTCCAGGGCGAGCGCGAGTTGGTGGCTGATTGTCGGTCGCTGGCGCGCTTCAAGCTCGGCGGCATACCGCCCATGACCGCCGGGATGGCTCGTCTGAAGGTGACCTTCACCGTCGACGCCGATGGCATCCTCAGCGTTGCTGCCCGTGAAGAGCACACCGGCCAGGAGGCTTCGATTCGTGTGAAGCCGAGCTACGGGCTCGGCGACGACGAGGTTGAGCGAATGATTCGCGATTCCTTCGATCACGCCGACGACGACATGGGCGCGCGTTTGCTCAGTGTCGAACGCATCGAAGCGGACCGCATTCTGAACGCGACGCGGGTCGCGCTGGTTGATTCGGCGAATCTGCTGGTCGCCGGCGAGCGAGAAGAGATCGAGTTTTCCATGGCCGACGTGGAAAGGGCGAAAGCGGGCACCGATCACCTGGCGATCCGGGCCGCAGTGAAAGCGCTCGACGAAGTGAGCAAGGAATTTGCTCGGCGGCGCATGAACGCGGCTCTCGAACAAAACGTGCGCGGTCAGGCGGTGGCCGAGGTGGAAAGGAAGATGACGCGACCATGATGGCGCGTATTCGCTTCGAGCCGGATGGCCTCGAAATCGAGGTGCCTGTGGAAACGACAATTCGCGAAGCGGCGGAAAAGGTCGGCGCACAGCTCGGTTCTGCGTGTGGCGGCGTCTGCGCGTGCTCGACCTGCCACGTCTACGTCAAGGAAGGGCTGGACGCGCTTTCGCCCCTCGAAGACAAGGAAGAGGACCAACTCGACGATGCCTTCGACGTGCGTCCGCAGTCACGTCTCGGTTGCCAGTCGCGGCTGCTGCAAGCTCGACAGTACGTCGTCGAGATCACGCGCGAGAGCCGCAAAGCTTTCCTCGACGAACACCCGGAATTGCGCCAGGCCAACGGGAAATAGTGTCGGACATTGGCTGGCATCGCGGACCCTCGTGTGCGCCCGTCGGCAGAGCGGCACACGAGGCTCTTGACGAATCTCAGTCGAAATCGTAGTGGAAATCGCCGTTCACGACCGTGGTCGCAACCCGCGCCACCGGCTTGCTTTCCATCATGCGCGTGAGCAGCTCTTTGCTGATCACGGGCAGCAAGTTGTTGGTCAGAATTGAATCGATCATACGGCCACCGCTTTCGAGCTCGGTGCAGCGGCTGACGATCAGTT
Source organism: Myxococcales bacterium (assembly GCA_003159055.1). Next base: position 6,445 of record PMLH01000362.1, on the reverse strand, counting down.
TCACCACGTCGTCGTTGAAGGTGAAGGGCAACTTGTGGCTTTCGTTGATTCGCTTGGCGACGCGGCGGAGCTGCAGGCGTGCGATGTTGCCGATCATCTCGTCGGACAGTGGATAGTACGGGATGGTGACCATGCGGCCGAGCAGGGCGGCGGGGAAGGTCTTGAGCAAGGGTTCGCGCAGGGCCTTGGCGATGCCGTCCGGCTCAGGCAGCAGCGCCGGATCCTTGCACATGTTCATGATGAGCTCGCTGCCCACGTTGGTGGTGAGCAGAATCAAGGTGTTCTTGAAGTCGATCACCCGGCCCTCGCCGTCTTCCATCCAGCCCTTGTCGAAGACCTGGAAGAAGATCTCGTGCACGTCAGGGTGAGCCTTCTCGACCTCGTCGAGCAAAACCACGCTGTACGGGCGCCGTCGCACGGCCTCGGTAAGAACGCCGCCCTCGCCGTAGCCGACGTAGCCGGGAGGTGAGCCCTTCAGGGTGGAAACCGTGTGCGCCTCTTGGAACTCGCTCATGTTGATGGTGATGACGTTTTGTTCGCCACCGTAGAGCGCCTCGGCGAGGGCGAGCGCGGTTTCGGTCTTGCCGACGCCGGAGGGACCCGCCAGCATGAACACGCCAATCGGCTTGTTCGGGTTCTCGATGCCGGCGCGCGAGGTCTGGATGCGCTTGGCGATCATTTCGAGAGCGTGGCGCTGTCCGATCACGCGCTGATCGAGCGTGTCGGCCAACTTGAGCACGGTGTCGATTTCGTTCTTCACCATGCGGCCGACCGGAATGCCAGTCCAGTCGCCGACCACGGACGCGACGGCTTGGTTGTCCACCGTCGGCAGAATCAGTGGGTGGTCACCCTGCAGCTTGGCCAGCTCGTCCTGAATGGTCGTCAGCTTGGCCAGCAGCGCTTGGCGATCCACTGGCGCGGCCGGCGCAGCGTCAGCCGTCTTGGCTGGGTCCTTCGCTGCTTCTGCCTTCGCTTCCAGCTTGCTGTCGGTGCCCTCGACTTTGCCGTCGCCGCCACGGAGCTGCTTGCGGATCCCGAGAATCTCATCGACCAGCTTCTTCTCTGCCGTCCAGCGCTCTTCCAGGCCGGCAAGGCGCTTCTTCTCGGCGTCGAGCTTCTCCTTGGCCTCGGCGTCGCGCTTGGCCGCGCCGGCGATGCCAATCGCATCCTCGCGTTTGATGATGTCGATCTCGATGTCGAGTGCCTGGATGCGCTTGCGGCTGTCTTCGACCTCGGCGGGAACCGCATGGTGGCTGATGGCCACGCGTGCACAGGCGGTGTCGAGGAGGCTGACCGCCTTGTCGGGAAGCTGGCGCGCCGGAATGTACCGATGGGACAGCTTGACGGCGGATTCCAAAGCCTCGTCGAGGATCTGGATGCGGTGGTGCTTTTCGAGGGTGGAGGCAATTCCGCGCATCATCAGCAGGGCCTTTGCCTCGCTCGGTTCGCCGACCTGGACAACCTGGAAGCGGCGGGTGAGGGCAGGATCCTTTTCGATGTGCTTCTTGTATTCGGCCCACGTGGTGGCCGCGATGGTGCGCAGCTTGCCGCGCGCAAGCGCCGGCTTGAGCAGGTTGGCCGCATCGCCGGTGCCGGCCGCGCCGCCCGCGCCGATCAAGGTGTGCGCCTCGTCGATGAAGAGAATGATGGGCTTGGGCGACGACTGCACTTCGTCGATGACCTGGCGTAGGCGGTTTTCGAACTCGCCCTTCATGCTGGCGCCCGCCTGCAGAAGGCCGATGTCGAGTGATCGCAAAGATACGTCCTTGAGAGGCGGCGGCACGTCGCCAGCGGCGATTCGCTGGGCAAAGCCTTCCACGACCGCGGTCTTGCCGACGCCGGCTTCGCCGGTGAGGATCGGGTTGTTCTGCTTGCGGCGCATGAGAATGTCGACGATCTGCCGAATTTCTTCATCGCGTCCCGCGATGGGATCCATCTCGCCCGCGCGCGCGCGTTCGGTCAGGTCGACCGAGTACTTCTTGAGGGCTTCCTGTTTGCCCATGGCTGCGGGAGCCATGGCACCGCTGGCCTCGCCGGGGGCAGCCCCGCCGCCGGTCTGGGAGCCGTCGCTGGCTTGCAGGGCGTCTTCCGGGGATCCGCCGACGATCTTGCCGAAGTTTTCGCTTAGCGTCTCGACCTTGATCTTCTCGAATTCTTTCGACATCGACGCCAGCGTGTTGCGCAAAGCCGGCGTCTTCAGCATCCCGACCACGAGGTGACCGGTGCGGACTTGCGACTCGCCGTACAGCAGGGTTCCGTACACCCAGCCGCGCTCGACGGCGTCCCCGATGTGAGACGAGAGATCCGAGATCGACGTCGCGCCCCTCGGCAATCGGTCTAGGGCGGCCGTCATGTCACGGGCCAGGCGCGACGGATCGATCTGGAACTCGCGCACGATGTGGTGGAGATCCGAGTCGGGCAATTGCAGAATCTGGTTGAACCAGTGAACCAGCTCGACGTAGGGATTGCCCCGCAGCTTGCAGAAGACGGTGGCACTTTCGATCGCCTTGTAACCAAGGCTGTTCAGTTTACCGAACAGCGCGACTCGTGAGATCTCAGACATCGTCGGTCTTCCTCCTGTGGCCCGGGGGCCACCCTGCGAGTAGTTGAGGGTATGGTGGGGGTAGGATCGGAACGGGATATTACAGGAGTGATTGCGCCGCGAAAGACGAATTCTTCGCGGAGAGCTCCTGCTGAGGATTGAAGATCAGGTCCTCGCGGCCCTCGCCCTCAGGGCAGTGGCCAAGCCACGAGGTCCATCCGAGGCGGGTGATGCGGTCGAGGCGGAAAGGTTGGCTGACCCGCTTGTCGAGGAAAAGCCGCACATCCCAGCTCAGGGCGTCGCCGACGTAGTTGCGCACCACCGCTATCAGTCGTTTCAGGCGCGGGCCGCCGGGGAGCATGCTCTGAAACTGGTCCTGCTTGAGCGGCCCGAAGACCAGCCGAAATTTGGTCTGCCGTTGCCAGGCACGCGCTCCCAGAATGGTGCTGACGCCGAGTGCCCCGGCGAAAGCAGTCCGGGAAATGCGCCACCGTTCTTCTTCCAGAAGCGGCGTCCACTCGCCGACGAATTCCTCGAGCTCTGTGGGCAGCTGCAGATACTCGCCCACCATGGCGCGAAGGCCTTCCGCGTTCCTGGCCTGCGCCGCAAGGCGGCCGGAGAAATAGCGCTTGGCGTGGTCTGGAAAATCATCGCGGTTTTGCAGCGCCGGAGAACCTATGCCCAAGAGCGCACCCACGTAGGTCGCAAAACGATCCGACTGCGGACGGTCACAGCTTAGGGTGGGCTGGGCGTTGGCCCACGCGCGGTAGAACAGCGTCATGGTGCGGTGATGGAAGAGGTCGAGGAACCGGACGAACGTCGGATCCGCGGCATTGCGGAGCCGGTCCCGCGCAAATTCGGTCAGGTGGATAGGCAGCGGCCCGTTAGGCCCGAGCATGCCGAGGTGATACGTACCGATGCGCGGCGGCCTGTCACCCTTTGCTTCCTCGACGTAGGCCAGGGTGGCAGGGGCAAAGGCCAAGGACGCCTCTTGCCCGAGGCGGATTGGCTCGTCGGCTGGCCGGGTGGCTTGTCCAAGCCGTGCCCGGCCGGCACACAGGCATTCGATGGAGCGCAACAGCCAGAAGAAGTCGTACTTGTAGGGAGCTTTGGCGACTTCGCGCAGATAATTGTCCAGCCGGAAGCGCTCGTCGGCGGAGACCGGCGGCGATTCCGCTAGATCGCCGGACGTCGGCCGAGCCTCGCTGGCCATCGCACGATCTCCTTGCGCTGGATACTCTTCAAGACGGTTTCCGAGAAAGAATTGATCGAAACGTACTTGGCGAAAAATCGCTCCAACACCGAGCCGAGCAGGAACACGCCCATTCCTTCGAATGCCGTCTCATCGAAGGTCAGGCTGACTTCCAGGCCGCGGCCAAAGGCGACCGGCCCCGAGATCGGAAGGCGCCGAGTTACCGATTGCGACTCGACCGCGCGAACGCCTTCGATCTGCTTTCGTACGACCGGATCGCTTGCGTCGCCGTAGAGCGAAAGCAGCTCGCGCAAGGCGGTAGCACCGCCGCCGTTGCTGTCGTCGGTGATGGAAAGGTAGTTGAGTGCCAAATGGCTGGCCAGCCGCCAGGTCGGGTCGCCGTGTGCGTAGGAGGGGCGCGGCGGGGTCGGGCCCGCCACCGCGCGGACAGCATCCACCGGGGCACCGGTCTCGAGGGCAAAGTCGCTGCGCTTCTGTCCAATCGGGATGTGCAAGCAAAGATCCCGGTTGGTGCACAGGGTATTGAGCGCCAGTTGCTTAAGCTGCGGGCGAATGGGCGCTTGGGTCGAGTCGACCAGGGCGATGAAGACCTCACTGCCCACATAGCTGGAGCGTGCGCCTTGTGCACGTTGCTTGCTGGAAAGCATGCGCGGCTCGCGCACCACCGTGTAGTACGACGACATCTCTTCGGCGGTGGCGCGATCATGCATGGCATAGAACGGGAAGAATTCCTGCTTCTGATCGGCGCTGGTTCCGAATCCGAGCACCTCGGTCACCGAATGAATTTCGAAATCCATCGGCCGGGTCCGGTCGGGAACGATGTGGTATTCGTTTTCCGCTTCGGTGAGGTGAATGCGATCGGTGCGCTTGGGGAAGAGATTGACTGCGGGCGTACAGAACAGGGAAAACTGACCAGGACCGACGGCCTTCTCCAGACGCGAATCCTGCGCGTCGAGCACGATCACGATTTCCAGTTCGGGGCTGGCGCAGCGACGAACGGCTGTGCCGAGTCCGGCCAAATTCGCGAAGAGGAATCGGCTGGGAAAGGCGAAGTACTCCTGCAGCAGGCGGTAACCCTGGAAAGAGCGCGCCCCGTACGGCAGGAGAGCCTCCTCGTCCTCGAAACCCATGGGCCTGACCGGATTGTCGAGCACCACCTCGCTCCATGCCTCGCCGCCAACGGGACGGATCACGAGAGCCACCGTGTGGGCGAGCAGCAACTCGTAGATTCGCATCGCCATCTCGTCGGCCCCGAGCAGGAACAGGGGAAGTTGGTCCAAGGCAAGCTGGTCGAAATTCAGTCCGGCCGAAGCCTGAAGGCGCAAACGCCGGGCCGCCTTCGCCTTGCAGGGGATGCGAAGCGTGCCGAGGTCGCCCAAGAACGAAGTGTATTCGGCAGCGGCCAGCTCGATCGGCCAAAGGGTCACGTCATGGGCGGTCCGATACTCACACGCCGTCTGCTCGCCGCGGCCGATGACGCTTTTCAAGGTCGATCCGCGCTGCACGCGAAACCCGTCGGCCAGAGATCCCTCGCTGAGGCTGGGCACCAGCTGGACCACCGTCATCGACGGGGTGGGGGAGAGATAGTGCGGATACACCATCTGGAGCAGGTGCTGCGTGAAGCGAGGAAACTCCGCATCGAGCTTGAGCTGGACGCGCGCAGTGAGAAACGCGAACGACTCCAAGAGCCGCTCGACGTAGGGATCGGTGCATTCGAGCGTTTCGATACCCAGCCGGCCGGCGATTTTTGGAAACTCCTTCGCGAACTCCTGCCCGGTCTCGCGAATGTACTGCAATTCGCGGTTGTAGTAGGTGATCAGTCGAGGATCCATTAGGGGCCTCCCTGGCTGGTCCCGAGGTCGCGGACATCGATGGTTCCATCTTCCAGATCGATGGCGGTGCGCAGGAACAGGCGAAGCGGCAATGGCTGCGCCCACAGCTCGGCTTCGATGTCGAAGGACATTGCATTGTGGTTCATCTGCTTGTCTTCCACGACAAGTTTCACCCGCAGGGTTCTTGCCACCAGGCGCGGCTCGAAATCGAGAATCGCACGGCGGATCGATTGTTCGAGCAACGCCGGGTTGATCCCCGAGGTTGTCCGTCCGGCCATATCGGGCATTCCATAGTTGATCACGGAACGGCCGACCGCCGGGTAGTCTTCCAGGGGCTGTAGGCACTGCAGGTGCGTGGTGTTGAACAGCCAAGCCAGGTCTCGTCGCACACAGTCGCGCAGCCTGCTGGGCGAGATCACGCGGGTGTCGCGAGACTCCTGTTTCCTCTCGGGATCGTTGTCGGTGAGCCGATCCAGAAGAGAAGGCTGAAGGCGATCTTTCTGTGTAAGGTCAGCCATTGTCCGAAGCCGTCTGGCCGACCGGCTCGGAAGGTTGGTCGAACTCGATCGAGCGGACTTCCAGGATGGGATGGTCGCCCTGGTCCGTGGTGAGCATGCGTTGTCCGATACCCAAACTGGTGCCGTCCTTGCGTTCCTGCCAGTCGGTCTTGCGGGCCATGCGGATGCCGGGATCTTGGCTGGTCTCCGAACCAGGGTAGCGGGTAGGAATCAAGGAAACCAGCTCGCCCCCATTGGTCAGGGTCAGGTACGCCGGAATCCACGCGAGGTCGCGCAGATCCGTTGGCTTCTCGATCTTGATCAATCGGAGATTGGAGAAGGGAATCCAGTAGTACTTGCC
>PMLH01000597.1:1153-14372 GCA_003159055.1 Myxococcales bacterium | reverse complement strand
GCGATGTTGTACGATTTCATGGTCACCCTTTCGAGAATCGAGCCTCCGCTGATAACACGGCGACCCGACCCCAAACAAGAGGGGAGTCCGCGGGTCCGGATCCGGGGCCGAGCGACCTATCGACGCGACCGGCGGCGCAGCACCACGAGCACCAACCCCACCAGAACAAGCGTCAAAGGTCCGAGTGCACGGATGGCCGCTTTCTCGGACGTCACACTGCAGGCCGAGCTGTTGTCTTGCGCCGGCTTCGTCGTGGTTGTCGTGGCCGTCGNNNNTGCGTGTTGCTCGCTGTCTGCGTGTTGCTTGCCGTCTGCGTGCTGCTCGCCGTCTGCGTGTTGCTCGCCGTTTGCGTGTTGCTCGCCGTTTGCGTGTTGCTCGCTGTCTGCGTGCTGCTTGCCGTCTGCGTGTTGCTTGCCGTCTGCGTGCTACTTGCCGTGTGCGTGTTGCTCGCCGTCTGCGTGTTGCTCACGGTCTGCGTGTTGCTCATGGTCTGCGTGTTGGTGACAGTCTGGCTATTCGTCGCAGTATTCGTGTTGCTCGCGGTGGAGTACGGTGCACAGGTGCTGGGGATGACGGCAACGCCGCCGTCGGTGGACTCGCTGCTGGTGGACGCGCCGAGAAGGGCTATCGTCCCGCTCGGCACGACCGGCGCACTGGCAACCTTGGTCCTGCACAAGACCTCCTTCCAGGCCGATGCGCCCCAGGTCTTGCAGACCTTGGCGTAACAGTAGGGCGCGAGCAGGTTCGTGCAGCGATTCATTTGCGAAACCCAGCCGTTGCACTCCAGACACTCCGAAGTTCCCGTCTGCTGGTTCGCGATCGTGCACGTCTCGACGTAGGTACTGGGTGGCGGAATGTCCGCAAAAGCTGGCGCTGCGCTGACCGTGACCAGAACCACTGCCATCAGAAATTGCGTTCGCATCAAAAAGCCTCCCGAGCAACGAAACTACTCGACCGAGATCTTTATCAGAACAGTACCCTGGGCGCACCAAACTGCGAAGCCCGCGTGTGCCCGAAAGCACAGCCAGCGCGAAAGCGGTGCCCGATGGCCGTTGCGTGGCGGCTTCGGTTCCGGCAACCGGTTCCGACTCGGGCCGTGTCATAGTCGGCCCATGTCTGTCCTCGTGGTCGCGCTGGCTATCGTCCTGCGGATTGCGTGGGTGCTTGCCGTGCCCACCAAGCCGGTAGGCGACTTCGCGATGTACGTTGAGTCAGCCGCGCACCTCGTCGAGCACGGTAGCCTTGACTCCGAGTACGTCTACATGCCGGGCTACATCTTCCTCATCGCGCCGGTGCAGGCCCTGGGCGGCGGCTGGCTCGCGACCAAGCTCGTGGGCGCCGTGCTTGGCGGCCTCGGCGCTGGTGCTGTCGCTGGCATCGCCCGGCGCCTGGGCGGCTCATCCCGTGCCGCTTTGCTCGCGGGGTTGCTCTACGCCTTCTGGCCTGCCGGGATCGCCATCGCGAGTGTCACTGGCACAGACATGCCGGCGGCGGTGCTGGTGCTCCTCGCTGCGTACACACTGGTCCGTTTCTCATCGACTCGGCCCGTGCTCGCCGCGCTTCTGTTTGGCTTGCTCACCGGCTTGGCGGCGTACATTCGGGCCATCGTCGTGCCGTTGGCCGCGCTTTCAGTCTTGGTCTTTCGCGCGCAAGGCCAGCCCTGGCGGCGGTCGTTCCAATGCGCTGCGATCGCCTGCGGCATCGCCTTGCTCGTACTGGCGCCGTGGGCGGTTCGCAATCGCCTACGCTACGGCGAGACCTTCTTCACCGACAGCCACGGCGGCCTGACCGCCCTCGTCGGCGCCAACCCCAACACCGACGGCTGCTACTCGCGCTCGCTCAATCGAACCTTCCACGACGTCACGGGTTTCGCCCTGCTCGCCGAACCACACCGCGAAGCCGACCACGCATCACTCGCCATCGCAAAGGACTGGATGCGCTTCGATCCGCTTTTCACCCTCGGGCTGCTTGCCAGCAAAGTCGAGCGCCTGCTCGTACACGAACGCGCGCTCTTGTACTGGCCGCTGTTTCGGGCCGGCGTGCTTGCAGAGCCCGAGGCCACGTTCTTCGCCCACCATCGCAGCATCCTCGAGGCGGTGGCGGACGGCTTCTGGCTCTCCGTCCTCACGCTCGCTCTGATGGGCATCGCGCTGGCTGTCCTTCGCAGGCAGTGGCTTGCACTGGCGCTTTTGCCCCAGGCGGCCGCGCTGACTGTGCTCTACACGGTCATCTTCGCCGAGCCCCGTTACCGGCTACCGATCTTTATGCTGCTCGTGCCTTTCGCGGTACTGGCGATCGAATGGTCGGTGCAAACCGTTCGCGATCTTTTCCGTCGAGCAGCGCCTCCATCCTGGAAACGTGAAGGGCTCGCCGCCGTCGGATTTGCCACCGCCGTTCTTGTTGCCGCACCTGGCCTCGCCTGGGCGGGCGCGCGACTGCGCGAGCATCACCGCTGGGCCGTTCACGAATGTTCGGTCGCCGGCCACGCGCAGTTTTGCAAGTGGCGAACCCTGGGCATCGAAGGCGAGCTCGATGCAACGCCTGGCTTGCGCGGTGTCTGGAACGGGGTTGGTCTCGCATTTCCTCAGTCGAACAGCCGCGCGAGTCTTTCAGCCGAAACCGAGCTTCAACTCGACCCGGGCGACTACGCCATCGAGCTTGCCCTAGACGTCGCACCTGCGAATGCGGCGACAAGCCCCTTTCCGGGCGTCCTGCGCATCGCGGCCAACCGACAAACGATAGGTGAACCAATTCCCCTGGATGCCGTAGCGTCCGCGACTCGCGAAGGACGGACCCTCCCTTGGACCGCGACAGTTCACCACGTTGGCGGGCTATTTCGGCTGGAGGCGCGGCTCGAAACCACACTCTCCGAAGCTCGGCCGCCCCCCGCCCGACTTTGGCTGAGCGATCTTCGCGTCGCCCGAAAGAGCCTGTAGCCGAGGACCGTCAGGGCAAATAGAAGCCATCGCCGCAGTCTCGGCGAGCTCTTGCACCCTCAGACCTGGCGGGCGGGGCAGGAAACAACGGCTCGCCCGCTGCTCAGGAAAACCCGAACACGAAAACACGAATGCACCGGAGAGAAGGAGCCTTCCCCCTCTCCGGCTTTGAGACGAGAGGGCGGCCTACCAGCCGCCGCCGCCGCGACGACCACCACGGCCACCGCCGTGGTCACCGTGATCGCGACCGCCGCGGCCACCACCGAACCCGCCGCCGCCGCCGCCGCCGCCGCCGCCGCCACCGCCGCGGGGTGCACGCTCGCGCGCTTCACTGACGTTGATGGGACGGCCCTGGATCTCGCGACCATTCAGGGTCTCGATAGCCTGGGCGGCTTCTGCATCGGTCGTCATCTCGACGAAAGCAAAACCACGGGGACGGCCAGTGTCGCGGTCGAGAACGACCTTGACCTCTTTCACGTTCCGTCCGTTCTCGCCGAACACATCTTTCAATTCGGGTTCGGTCACGTTGTACGACAGATTGCCTACGTAAAGCCTCGTTCCCATTACTTTCTCCTCTTGCGTCTCACGTCTCTCTCTTTTTTCCTGGGTCGTAGGCGTGCGAACGGCCCAGGACGGACGATGTGTCCTAGTGGATGCCTAATTCAGAATGAAGCCGCTCCTCGACAGCATGCCAAGGGTGAACCACACCAACCTAAGCTCACCACACCGAGTCCTGGGTTTTCGGTCGGAAACAAGCGGCTCATGGACTGAGCACAAGAAAGAGATGAACGGCCGGAAGACACCTGAGGAACTCGCTACGTTTAGTAAAACTAACAGCATCTTCCGTGGGTTGTCCAGTCTTTGCGTCACCCGGCGCAGAAGAAGTCAAAAAGCCTGGTGAAATCCACAAGATAGGCGCCCGGGCCAACCGGCGTTGGTCCCGCCATAGGCCCGGAAGGGAAAGGCCCAATCACATCGGAGGACTTCGACGTTGAGCTGGGGGATGAGCAGGCGCATGCCAGCCCCAGCGTCGCCGTAGAATTGCAGGTCTTGCCAGGTGTTGGCCGCATGCCCAGCGTCGGCGAAGATCAGCCCGCCGAGGCGCAGGGATTTCACGGGCAGCCCGACGGAGCGCAGCTCAAGATGGGCTAGGTAGTAGTCGTAGCCGTAGAAGACGTTCACCGGATAGCCGCGCAACCCTTCCAGCGCACCGACGGTGACGACGCCGCGGTGGACGTTGTCGGCCATGGTCCCGACCGCGCCGGAAGCGACGACGCGAACGGCGCCGCCCAGCATCGGCGTTGCGGCGTAGAGATTCCCCTTCACCAGTTGATCGAGCCAGCCCTCGCTGTATTTGCGGGCTGCCCATGAAGCTCCGAGGCTCTGAAAGCCGCCGCCCAAGCCGAGATTGACGTGCGCCTCGGCGCTGACGGTGAAGAAGTCTCGCTCGGAGCCGAGCAACGTGCTGGCGCGTCCGGCTTTCACGGTCACCCACGGCCCGAGGCGCATGTCTTCGGCGAGATCGAAGGTGTCGAGGTTCCGGTAGGTTTGGTAGCGTGGCGTGAAGACGTCGTACTGCACATACAGCGACGATGTCCTTTCCGACGTTCGAAAATACTTGTCGCGGAAGCTCTGGCGAAGCTCGACGGGAAACTCGGGCAGGAAATCCGGCCTCACCAGTCCGAATTCGTTGCCGACTGTCACACGCTGGATTAGCCACGGTCGGGGAAAAGAGCGGGTGAAGCCCGAGGTCAGGCTGCCGAGGCGCATCCGATACGCACAGTCGGCTCTGGGATCGACACCGTCGAAATTGGGCTCGCTTGGCCCCACGCAGCTGACGGTGGTCGGGTTGAATTGCCTGAGGCTAGGCCCCGACAGACTGCGAGCAACGCTGTTCTGATAGCTGCCGTCGACGAACCCGCCCCACCGGTTGGCAAGCGCGTAGAACGGGTACTCGACTCGCAACCGCGCCGCCGATCCTTCATGCGGGCCGGCGGCGATTTCGCCGATCTTGCGTGCCCAGATCTCGTAGAAGGCGGCGGTGAGGCGCAGACGCGACCCCATCACGTTGGGGTCGAAGTAGGTGGGCCCGAGCCACATATCGCCTTCGTTCAGCTGGTAGGCAAACGCGGCTTGTTTGCGCCAGCCGAAGAGGTTGTTCTCGGACAGCGAGGTGCTGAGGTTGATGAGGTAGCCCGGCTGGTAGTTGTAGTCGGTGTTAAAACGCAGGCTCCAGACGTCGCGCGTGACCATCAGCAGGTCGACCGTACCCGGCGTCGGTGCTTGGATCGGAACCATCGCCACGATGCCAGTCACGGGCGGATCGTTCGCCTGATACGGCGCACGGTTGCGCAGGTTGCGCAGGGTCTCCTCGACCAACAACGGGTCGTAGGCCATGCCCGGGTGCAAGAGCGATTCGCGCCGAATGTGGTGCTCGCGGCTGGTGCGGTGGAAATGGTTGAACCACACGAAGAGCCCGCCATCGCTCGGCTGAAACACGTCCAGGTTCAGAACGTGGATCGCTCCGACGGTTTTTCCCTCCGGCACCGAATCGATCGAGAGCCCCCGCGCCGCCAGCGCCACCTCCACCGCCCCGCGTTCAAGCGGTCCCAGGTCGGGCCCCGCCGCGCGTGCAAGCCCTGGCGCAAGCAAAGCGAAAAGCAGAAAGCTGCCGAGAGCCCGCATCGTGAATCAGAAGCATTCTATTCCACAACGCGTCGCCCCCCCGCGACTTTCCGTCGCGGCCTCTTGCCGCAGTTGTTATGCCAGCATTTCTGCAGATCTGCGCTGGCGCTGAAGGGTTTCCCGCCCCCCGCACTTGCCACCGGCCGGGGGCTTGCGCCAAACCTCAGCAGCTTACAGCGCGGCCACGACCGCCTGACCTGCTTCCACCGTGGTTGCCGCCTTCGTTCCTGCTGGCGCGATGTCGGCGGTCAGCACGCCGCGATCGATCGCGACACCCACCGCTGTCTCCACCGCCGCCGCTTCCTTCTCCAAACCCAGCGAGTGCCTGAGCAACATGGCCGTGCTCAGGATCGTCGCGTACGGGTTGGCGATGCCTTTGCCGGCGATGTCGGGGGCGCTGCCGTGGATGGGCTCGTAAAGTCCGACCTTACTGTCACCCAGCGACGCCGACGGCAGAAGCCCCATCGATCCCGCTAGCACCGAGGCCTCGTCGGTGAGGATGTCGCCGAACATGTTCTCGGTGACAATGACGTCGAACGACGCCGGCCTGCGCATGAGGTACATCGCGCACGCATCCACCAGGATGTGCTCGAGCGCGATGTCGGGAAATTCCTTGCTGATGATTTCGGTGGTAACCCGGCGCCACAGCCGCGAGGTTTCCATCGCATTCGCCTTGTCCACCGAGGTCAGCTTCTTGCGCCGCCCGCGCGCCAGCGCAGCCGCGCGCCTGACCACGCGCCGGATCTCGTCGCCGCTGTACACGCACAGGTCGCTGGCGCTGTCGGCGTTCTTCTTTTTCTCGCCGTAGTAAAGCCCGCCGGTCAGCTCGCGCACCACCAGCAGATCCACGCCACGGATGACCTCCGGCTTCAGCGTCGACGCATACGCCAGCTTGGGCTGCGTGGTCACCGGTCGCAGGTTCGCGTACAGGCCCAGCTCCTTGCGGATCTCGAACAGCCCCTGTTCTGGTCGCACCGGCGCGTTCGGGTCGTCCCACTTCGGGCCGCCGACGGCACCCAGCAAGATGGCGTCGGCCGACTTGCACAGCGCCTTGGTCTGCGGCGGCAACGGCGTCCCGGTCTGGTCGATGGCGCAGCCGCCGATGAGGCCTTCGCGAAAATCGATCTGGTGCCCGAACTTGGTGGCAACCGTCCGCAACACGGAAACGCCCTGCGCCGTGACCTCGGGACCGATGCCGTCGCCGGCAAGAACTGCAATGGTGGCCTTCATGGCCGCGGTCTTTACCACGCCTAGGCGCTGTGTGCCCACGCGTGACGATCCCGGGGCCGGGGCCGGTCCCGGTTCCGGCCTCCGGCTTCCGGTTCCCTCTACGCCCGAAACGCTTGTGCTATCGGATAGCGGCGGCCCGTGCCAAACGCTTTTCCCGTGATCTTAAGGCCGGGCGGCAACTGGCGGCGCTTGTATTCCGACACCCGCACCAGGTGCAGGACCTTTTCCACCACGGCTCGCTCGAAGCCTTTGCCGACCAACGCCTCGGTGTCTAGGCCCTCCTCCACATGCGCCTGCAAGATGGCATCCAGCACGTCGTACGGGGGCAAGCTGTCCTGGTCGACTTGGTTCGGCCGCAGCTCCGCCGAGGGTGGCTTGGTCAGGGTCGACTCGGGGATCACCTCGCTGGCGGCGTTGATCTGGCGTGCGATCTTGTAGACCCAGGTTTTCGGCACGTCCGAAATCACCGCCAAGCCGCCGTTGGTGTCGCCGTACAGCGTGCAATACCCGGTTGCGATTTCGCTCTTGTTGCCGGTGGACAAGAGCAGCTTGCCGAACTTGTTCGACAGCGCCATCAACAAGCCGCCGCGAATCCTCGCCTGCAGATTTTCCTCGGTGACATCGGGCTGCCGGCCCGCAAACGCCGGAGCCAAAGCTTCCAGGTACGCAGCGAACATCGGCTCGATAGCGATCTCGCGAAACTCGATGCCGAGGTTCTTGGCCAGCTCGGCCGCGTCGGTGCGTGAGTGCTGCGACGAATAGCGCGACGGCATCGCCACGCCGAGCACATTGGCCGGCCCCAGGGCGCGACTGGCGATGCACGCTACGACGGCAGAATCGATGCCACCCGAGAGTCCGACCAGCGCCCCCCGGAAACCACAGCGGCGCGCATAGTCGTGCGTGCCGAGCACCAGCGCTGCCAGGGCCGAGCTGGCGTCGGAGTCGACCGGGTAGCGCATGTCGCCTCGCCCGGCGTCGATGTCGACGACAACCAAGTCGACGTCGTGCTCGGCCGCGCGCGCGATGGTCGCGCCATCCGCGTCGAAGGCTGCACTCGACCCATCGAACAGCAGATCGTCCTGACCGCCCACCTGGTTCACGAACACCAGCGGCCGCCGCCAGTGCCGGGCCACGCTGGCCAGCATGCGCGGGCGCAGGTGGCGCTTTTCGATGGTGTAGGGCGAAGCCGCAATGTTGATCAGCAGATCTGCCCCGGCCGCGACCAGTTTCTCGATGGGGTCTTCGCGGTACAGCCGCTGCGGCCAAAAATCGCCGTCGTTCCAGATGTCCTCGCAAATGGAAATGCCGAGGCTGCGCCCACGAAACGGCACCGGCGCCACCGCCGTCGCCGGTTCGAAGTAGCGCCATTCATCGAAGACGTCGTAGGTCGGCAGCAGCGACTTGCGCCGAATCGCCACCACCTTGCCGCCGTCGATCAGCGCCGCCGCATTCGCGACGTGCCGGCCCGCCTCGACGTCTTGCAGGGCTTCCGGAAAACCAACCAGCACCGCCACGTTGTTTTGTGCGCTGGCCGCCAGCTGGTCGAGCGCTGCCCGACTTCCCGCCAAAAAAGCGTCGCGTTCGAGGAGATCGCGCGGCGGATAGCCACTGAGCATCAGCTCGGGCAGCACCAGCAGGTCGGCGCCTGCCCGGGTCGCCTTGGCCAGCGCGTCCTCGGCCAGGCGGACGTTGCCTGCGAAATCTCCGATGGTTGGGTTGACTTGACCGAGTGCGATCTTCACGATTTTTCTCTCACTTTACCTTGCCCGGTAGCCAATCGCCCGCAGGGCGGCATCGCAAAGCGCCGGGCGAAGCGCGCGGAAGCGTGGATCGTCGCGCACCTCAGGGTGAATCCGGTTGCAAAGAACGATCACGCACGTCGCCTGTTCCGGATCGATCCACAGCGAGCAGCCGGTGAAAGACAGGTGCCCGACTGCCCGCCGCGAAATCAAGGAACCGGCCAGCGAGTCGCGCTCGGCCGGGCCGTCCCAGCCAAGCCGCCAAGTCGATCCAGGGATCCCCGCCGGCCGCCAGAACAGCCGAAGCACGTCGGAATCGACCCACGGCGAAGGTCCTCGGCGATAGGCGTCGCACAGGGCGAAAGCCAGCTTCAGAAGATCTCCGACGCTGCCGAACAAGCCTGCATGGCCTGCAATGCCGCCCATGGCATAGGCATTCAAGTCATGCACTTCTCCCACGAGCAGTCGGCCGCGCACCGGACATCGCTCCGTCGCCGCGATAGCGTGCCCTCGGAACGTCGGCGACGCCGGGCCGGCCGCAAGGTCGACAAAGCCCAAGTTGGCAAGCCGCAAAGGACGAAAGATCAGCCGGTCGGCCAGCTCGTCCAGACGCCCGCCCAAGGCGCGTTCTATCAGCTCGCCCAAGAGGATGAAGCCAAGGTCGGAGTAGATCGAGCGGCTGCCAGGCGGGTAGGCCAACGGTTCCTTGGCCGCCTGCTCGACGACCGCGGCGCGCGACTGGGCATCCGGTCCACCCGGCCCAAGCGCGGCTTCGTAGAGCTTGCGATGCGCCGGAAAACCGGCCGCATGGGCCAGCAGCAACCGCAGTGTCGCGTCCGGACGACCCGTGAAGGGAATGACGAAATCTGCCAACCCTCGGTCCAAATCCAGGACACCTTGTTCCACCCCTTTCATCACCAGCAGGCTCGTCACCAGCGCCTTGGTCAGCGAAGCGAGGTCGTAGACCGTATCCACCGTCGCCGGTGCCGGCTCGGGTTCGAGCTGGCGATTTCCAAAGGCCTCGGCCAAGCGCACCTGGCCCTCGTGACCCACCGCAACAACAGCCCCCGGAAGCACACGATTGTTAATGGCGCCCTGCAGTTCCGGGCCTAGGCTATTGTAATTGGAAGCCATCGGAAGCAAGTTACCAGGTTTCAGTTTCCCGATGTCGCCCCACAGGGTCGAACAAGCGGTTCGTCGATGAGCGTCACAACGCCAGCCATGGGCAACCCTATCCTTCCGCAGCGCATGCGGATGGGGCACTATCGGCTGTTCGAGCGGTTCGCCGTCGGCAACATGGCCGAGCTTTACCTCGGGCACGCGCGCGGCGAGGAAGGCTTCGAGAAGGTCGTCGTCATCAAGCGCCTTCTGCCTCGCCTGGCCGAAGACATGCGCTTTGTGCAAATGTTGCAGATCGAGGCGCGCATCCACGCCTCGCTGTCGCACAAAAACATCGTCCAGATTCACGACCTGGGGGTTTCCGCCGACGGCGAATATTTCATCGTGCTCGAATACGTCGACGGGCGCGACCTGGGCGCGCTGCTCGACCGAAACTCGAAGACTATCAAGCCAGGGGCTCCGAGGCGCATCGACGACGCCGTCGGCCTGTACATCATGGCTGAGGTTGCCGAGGGCGTTCACTTCGCGCATGAGACGCGCGCCAGCGACGGCAACCCCTTGGGCCTCGTCCATCGCGACATCTCGCCGTCCAACATCCTTCTGTCCTACGCCGGCGAGGTCAAGCTGTCCGACTTCGGCGTCGCCAAACGCAGCACCGATAGCTCGGTGGTCACGTCGCTCAAGGGCGAGCTTGGCTACATTTCGCCCGAGCAGGCCCGCGGCGCCGCGATCGATCGGCGCAGCGACATCTTTTCGCTGGGTGCGGTTGCGTTCGAGATCTTCACCGGCAACCCCTTACGCGGCCTCACCGGCGGCGCCGACGACTACCTGAAAGCTGCGTCCGGCATCGTCGCCTCGCCCACCCGATTCCGCCCCGACATTCCGCCCGCCATCGAACGCCTGCTTGCGTCCGCGCTGGCGCCCGATCCGCGCGATCGATTTCCCGACGCGCGCAAGTTCATCGACGCTTGCCGCGAAGCCCTGGCAGCTGTGCCGCGCCCGAAGAGCGGCGAGGCGGCGGAGCTGAAGAGTGTGCTGGCCGCGCTTCTGCCGCCGGGCGCGCGCGCGCACAACAAGTCGCCGTCCAAGCTGATCAGCCTGATGCCGAGCCTGTGGGAAGACGTGACGGTTCCGGAGATGGCGATGCCGCCGGCCCCGGTGGCTGCCATCGTGCCTTTGCCCGCACCCCCGCCGCCTTTGCGGGTCGCGAGCCAACCCATCCCCACCATGCTCGCCACGCCTCCCGCAGGCAGCACCCAGCCCTCGAAGCTGCCGATTCCCGCGGCGCCTGCCACGCCCGCGCGAATCCCCTCGCCGGCCTTGACCGCCGGCTCGACGGCCTCGATGCGAGCCATGCCGTCGGGTTACGCACGAAACACCCTGCGGGCGATGGGGAAGCATCACAACCTCGCGTGGGCGCTTTTGATCCTGCTCGTGCTCGCGGGCAGTACCCTGTTCTCCATTCACGTCTACGTGATGCCGCTGCAGGTCGCGGCGGTGTACACACGCCCCGCCTTCCTCGTGGTCAATTCCGAGCCCGCGGGCGCCGACGTGTACGTCGACGGAAAGAAAATCCTCGGCGCGACGCCCGCCGAAGTCGAGATCAAGCGCGACCACGGACAACACTCGGTCGACGTTCGCAAGGACGGCTTCGCGCCTGCCCGGCAAGAATTGCGTTACGATCGCGAGGTTCGCCTCGAGCTTTTGTTCAAGCTGATGCCGGCACGCCAGCCAGCGCGGTAGGTGGATCGAGCGGACATGACGGCAGAGCCATCGTGCGCAAGGCCGCTTGCACCACCGGAACAAGCGCTAACCAGCGACCAGATCCTCGAGCGTTTCATCGAGTACGTGGCTGGCCTTGGGCTGTCGCTCTATCCGGCGCAGGAAGAGGCCTTGTTCGAGATTCTTGCCGGCAAGCACGTGGTGCTGGCGACGCCGACTGGGTCGGGCAAGTCGCTGGTGGCGACCGCGTTTTTGTACAAGGCCCTGTGCGAGGGCAAGAGCGGTTTCTACAGCTGCCCGGTCAAGGCGCTGGTCAACGAGAAGTTCTTCGACCTGTGCACCTGCTTCGGCCCTGACCAGGTCGGCCTGGTCACCGGGGATGCCTCGGTCAACAGCGACGCGCCGATTTTGGTCGGCACCGCGGAGATCCTTTCCAACATGGCGCTGCGACGCTCGCGCGTCCCGGCCGACTACGTGGTGATGGATGAATTCCATTACTACGGCGACCGCGAGCGCGGCATCGCCTGGCAGATTCCGCTGTGCGTGCTCAAGCAGGCGACGTTTCTGCTGATGTCCGCCACCTTGGGCGACACCACCGGCATCGAGCAGAAGCTCTGCGCGTTCACCGGCCGCGAGGTCGCCAGCGTGCGCGGCGCGATTCGCCCGGTGCCGCTGGATTTCGAGTACCGCGAAACCCCGCTGCACGAGACGATCGCCGAGCTGGTGAAGGAAAACCGAGCGCCGATTTACCTGGTGAACTTCACCCAGCGTACCGCCGCGGAAGAAGTGCAGAACCTGATGTCGGTCGACATCCTGGGCAAGCCCGACAAGGAAGCCATCAAGCAAGCCCTGCAAGGCGAGCGCTGGGACAGCCCCTATGGCAAAGAGCTGCAGCGCTTTTTGCGCCACGGGATCGGCCTTCACCACGCCGGTCTTTTGCCGCGCTACCGCCGCATCGTCGAGCGCCTGAGCCAGCAGGGCCTCTTGAAAGTCGTCAGCGGCACCGACACCTTGGGCGTGGGCGTGAACATCCCCATCCGCACCGTGCTGTTCACCCAGCTGTGCAAGTACGACGGGCAGAAGGACGCGATCCTCGGCGTGCGCGAGTTCAAGCAGATCGCGGGGCGGGCCGGCCGCAAGGGCTTTGATGATCGCGGCTGGGTGGTGGCGCAAGCACCCGCCCACATCGTCGAGAACCTGCGCCTGAAGGCGAAAGCCTCGGGCGGCAAGAAGGTGCACATGCAAAAGCCCCCGCAAAAGGGCTACGTGCACTTCGACCGCGGCACCTTCGAGCGCCTGATGAACGGCACCCCGGAAGCCCTGCCGTCGCGCTTCGGCGTGAGCCACGGACTTCTGCTCAGCCTTCTGCAAGGCGAGGCCGGCGATCCCACCCGCGGGGGCGGCTACCGCAACTTGCTCGACCTCATCGCCGCCTGCCACGACAGCGACGTGATGAAGGCGCGCCACCGACGGACCGCCGCCGCCTGCTTCCGTGTCTTGCGCAAAGCCGGCCTCATCGATGTCGTGCTCGACGAACGCGCGCCCTGCCCGCACCCGGTGCCGAGCCCGTCGCTGCAAGGAGATTTCTCGCTTCACCATACCCTCTCGCTGTATCTGGTCGACACTCTCGCCATGCTCGATCCCGCGTCCGAGACCTACGCGCTCGACGTGTTGTCGTTGGTCGAAGCCATTCTGGAAAATCCGCGGCCCGTGCTGTTCGCCCAGCTCGACAAACTGAAGGGCGAGACCATCGAGGCGCTCAAAGCGCAGGGCATGGAATACGAGCAG
>PMLH01000597.1:0-1085 GCA_003159055.1 Myxococcales bacterium | reverse complement strand
CCTGCAGCGTTTCGAAGGCGTGCTCTTGCGCTATCTGTCCGAGACGTACCGCGCCCTCAACCAATCCGTGCCGGTGCATTTCCGCAGCGAGGGCGTCGAGGATTTGATCGGGAGCCTCGGCGGCGTGGTGCGTACCGTCGATTCGAGCTTGCTCGAAGAATGGGAAGAGATGCGCGCCCCGGTCGTGCTCGCCGACGCCGGCCGCACCGCCGCCCTACCGAAGAGGCCGTGCGATCCGGCCGCCGACCCGCGTGCCTTTTCCGCTCGCATCCGCGCCGAGCTGCACCGCCTGCTCGGCGCCCTCGCCCGCCGCGATTTTGCCGAAGCCCTGGCGGCCCTACGCGAGGGCGACGAAGCCGCCTGGACGGGCGAGCGCATCGCCGCCGAGCTCGCCCCCTACTTCGGCGAGCACAAACAGATCCTGGTCACCCCCGTCGCGCGCAGCCCGCGCAAGACCACCCTTACGCAAGTGGCGCCACGAATCTGGGAAGCGCAACAAACCCTCGTCGATCCGGAGGGCGACGAGGACTTCGCCATCTTCGTGCGCATCGATCTCAGCGAACCGCTGGCGCCAGGCCAAGAGAACGCCCCGCTGATCGAGCTTGTGCGAATCGGGCGCTAGTCGACGTCGTAAAGCAGCGAATCGCGCTTGCGGAGAAAGGCCTTGATGGCTTCCTTGGCTGGGGGCGGGAGCTGTAGGAACATCAGGCCCATGCCCGCTTCACCGCCGCCGCCGGGCACCGGGTTCGGGCGGATCCAGCGCACCTCGGTCACGGCGACGATCGGCTCGCTTGAGGTCGGCAGGGTAAAGCGCAGAGTCACGCGCTCGCCGACCGGGCGGAGGTTGTGGGTCGCGACGAACAAGCCGCCGCCGCTCAAATCTTGCGTAAGCCCGGTGTAGAAGTTGTGCTCGCTCTCCATCGTGACCTGCACGGCCACGGTAAAGCGCGGTTGGACTCGACGTTCATCGGCTGGCGGCATCTGGGACCCTGTCCGCAATTGTAGACGAAAAAACCCGGCAAGACGAATCGCGGCGTCGGCGGGGCCAACTTCAGGACGCTGGCACCTCCCCCCCCCCCCCCCCC
>PMLH01000568.1 GCA_003159055.1 Myxococcales bacterium | reverse complement strand
CTACTACACCTACAGCTACACGCGAGGCGTCCCCATCACGGGCACCGGCCTAGGAAGCATGGTGCAGCCCAAGTATTACACCGCGTATATGGGCAAGCACTATAGCGACAGCGGCACCTGCTACAACGCAATCGATGCTCAGCGAACCGACATCGTGAACGATGGTGTCTACGGTCGCCCGCCCTACGTGCTGACGCCGCCCGCGACTTCGCCATATTCTACGGTAATTGTGAGCGGGACTGTGACCGGGACCGCGACCACAGTCGACACGACCAAGGAAACGACCGTGCCGGTACCGTGGGGCGGCACGTCTTCCACCAGCGCCTGCGGACCCGCTCCTGCGGATCCCGGCGTGGTTCCCAAGTTGAACGATACGTCTTTCAATGGCAAGGCCATCACCCGGGATCAGCGGATTCTGATGACCACGGCCCGGCTGGAAAAGGCCTCGTTTGGCGGCGTCTATGCGGGCGGCGTGACCACTTCCGATGGCGTCGATACTGGCCAGTTAGCCCCCATGGGTTGCACCCTGAACGACGCCTCAAACTACCTCGCGGCCGCGAAGAACACCGATGCCACCAACAACGGTCAAAAGACGCCGTGCTGGAACAACGACATCGTGCTGGTCGTCGACGGACAGGCGAGTGGAATGGGCGACACGCCCACGGTCGCCAGCCCTGACATCGACTGTTTCGCCCCGGCATGCGCCTACAACTCGAACACGAACCCGAGCCTCACGGGTTGCAAGTGCGCGGCCATCATGAACGCCTTCAACCTGGCCAGTGCCAACATCCAGACCCACGTCGTCGTCAACGCCCCCGCGACGTGGAGCACGCGCTACGCCACCACCACGTACCCGTTCCTATGGAATCTGGCCGTGGCGGGCAGCCCGAACCACGACGGCACGCCCACCTTCGGCTCCAGCGAGGACGAAATCTACAAGGCCGTGTCGGCCAAGATCGCCGCGTCCGCCTACCGCTTCTTTTACACGACGACGGCGCCGGTGGCCGGCGCGACCACGCAAGACCCGGTTTCCAAGGTCGTGAGCTTCAGCAACATGCTCTACGACACCAGCGTGAGCTATGCCACGTGGGGGAGCAACCCCGGGTGGCAGGGCAACCTGCGCGCCTTCGCCGTAGGTTCGTCTGTGGTGCCGGGTTGGGACGCGGTCAAGGTCGCGACCGGCAAGACCACACCTCCGGCACCTCCGGCGCCAGCGAACTGGACCAAGCGCCGGATCCTCTTCGGCAAGATCAACGGCACTATCGAACAGGTCATCATTCAGGACGATGGCAGCATCAGCAACGCCAACAATCTCAATTCCGCGGGGCTCGGCGCATCGCCGGACGAGGCCCAGCGGATCATGCAGTGGCTGCTCGGCAAGCAGTGGCCGAGCAGGCCCGAGCTGAGCAACCCAACGCCGCTCATGGGTTCGATTACCGCGTCGACCCCGATCGCGGTCGGGCAAGCCAGCGCCAATGGCTTGGACGGCTCCGACGTGTTCTCAGTGGCCACCTGGCAGCGGCCTCAGCTCGTGTACGTCGGTGCGGACGACGGCATGTTGCACGCCTTCTTCGCACAGGCGCTGACGCCCTACGCGGCTGGCGAAGAGGCATTCGCGTTCATTCCCAACGACATGCTGCCGGTCATCGCCAAGCTTTACGCCCAGGGCGGGCAGAGGTTGTCCGTCGAGAAGGCCCAGCACATCTTTGGTCTTGCAGCGTCGCCCAAGGTCAAAGACATGTGCGTTGGCACGTCGTGTGATGGGGCCAAGACCGCCGTCGATTGGCATACGGTTCTGGTGATGGGTGAAGGCCCTGGTGGCAACAAGCCCTTCGCGCTGGACATTACCAACGTCGTCGACGCAACCCATGGCTTGCAACTGAGCACCCTGACGCAAGCATGGAGCGCGGCTTCGAGCGGGGCCGATGCTAAGTGGAACCCGAATCTCGGCGAAACGACCTCTGTACCGGCCTTCTACTTCGCTGGTTACGACGACCCCGACCAAGCGCCCAACCGTGTGCTCTTCGCGTCCGGCTACCAGATCAATGGCAACTATCCCAAACAAGGTCTGGTCATCGTGAATGCAGATGCTTGGTCCGGCAAGGTGTGGGACACCCCGGACTTGAGCACCATGGGCACGCCCTCGACCTCGGATTCGTGCACCCAGACGAAGAAGACGACCCGCGCGCTGGTGGCCGACATGGCTGTCGCACGCGACTACGCCTCCGCCGGAACCTCGCAGAATCTGATGGCCGCCTATGCGGTGGACACCGTGGGCAACACGTTCCAGTACGTGCCCCATGCCTCCACGCCGGTCACGCTTCTGTACTACCTGGGCTGCGGGCAGCCGCTCTACTTCTCGCCGGCGGTGGTGCAGCTCGACCGCGTTCCCAAGGCCGACACCTCGGCGAAGCATTTCATTTACCTCGTGCAGGTGACCAACTCGAATCTGGATCCCGTGACCATGCCGTACTCGGCCGACTATCCAGGATCGCAGATCGTGGTGACCAAGCTCGACGGCAACAACGGCCCGCCCGTCAAGGTCTCGTCCTACAATGCCAACGGTAGCGGCCAAGTCGTCCTGGCCACCGACGCCACCCTTCCGAGCAATCGCATTTGCATCCAAGCCGACAACACCACCAACTTCACCGGGGTGAACAACACCAAGGACGCGACCAAGTCCTGTTCCGAGGTCGGCGCCACTGAGCTGCCGACGTCGGCGCGACCTGTGACCACGCCGACCGTCGTGCTGCGGTCCGATGGCCTCGGATTCCAGGTCATCACCAGCTGGTTCGATCCGACGACGCAGGCCAACGATTGCTCAAGTGGCCCCTTCAACTACGGCAAGAGCTACATCACCGTGCACGAGTTCGGCGCTGACGGAGGCTTCTTACAGGTCGCGGGCCTCACCCTGACCAACACGGTCCTCACCGGCCTCACGTTCGTCGGCACCGGACTGTTCATTGATGGCATCACCCGGGACTCTGCGCCGACGGGGCAGGGCATCGGCGAGACCTTCAGCTCGATGCAGAGCATTTCCAACCCCCTCGGCGTCGAACGGTACACGCGCACAACCTGGACCGAGCGCGTGGATCTTTGATCTGACGTCCTACTGGCAGAAGCCGTACAGCCTGCGTGAGGAATTGTCGAAGGCGTGACAGGTCGTGCCGGAGGGGCAGGCAGGCGCAGCCAGCTTGCAAACTGGTCTGCAGCTTCCGGCCTCGGTTCCGGCGTCGGTGCCGGTCGGGATGACACAACTGAGCCCGGGGCCACAGCCGGAACAGCCCGGCTCGCCGTTGCACCCCGAGTTCTGCGTGCACGCCGCAGCGACGGCGCCCAGGCCAGGGCAGGCGCAGTCGGTTGTTTCGCCGGCATAGACGAAGCACGACAGCCCGGCCGCACAACCGTTGTTCGTCGCAAGCGTGGGAATGCAGGGGCTCGAGCAGGCGGAAAGCGCCGGCGTGCTGCCGCATTGGATGGGCACATTGCAATAGGCGTCGGCCTGGCCGCATGCCGGGTCGTCCTTGCAGAACTTGAGGCAGGTCATCACGTTGCAACCGATGGCGGTGAAGGTGAAGCATTGGGAGCCGGGATCGCAATCGGCGTTGCTCGTGCACGCGTCACCGGGCTTCCCTGCGCCAGCGCCATAGCACATGGCCACGGCGGGCTCATTCGGTGCGCAGAGCACACCGCAGGTTGGACCCACCCCGCAGGCTGCGCCTGGCGTGTAGGGGTCGCACGACAGGCTTTCGCCGTCGATCGACGTGCCGCCGTCGACCGGATTCTCGGGCCTGACCGCGCCGGGGACGACCTTCACCAGCACGGGGGCGACGTCATCCTTGCCGACAGGCGCGCTCGACTTTCCGTAGGCCACAACCTTCCCGTCTTTGGAAATCGCTTCGACCTCGAAGGCTGTCTGTCCGGAGAGCGAAGCATCGAACTCGACCGAGAACGTCACTGGGCGGGTGGTGTCGAGATGCAGCGATTGTGAAGGGCTCTTTGGATAGAGCAGAACGTCTTCGGAGGAAGCGTTGGTCACGTGCACGCGGAATTGCGCGACGTCATCCAAGCTTCCCGAGTAGGTCAAGACTGAGACGACGGCGAACGAATGGTCCGCGCAAGCAGCAAGAAACGCCAGTGTCGGCAGCACGGCCAGACGGTTCATGGAGCGAACTCCTGATTGCCCAGAACGGTCGCGGGTGGCGCCTGTCCACGGCTGGATGCCACGATGACGGCCACTGTCACGGCGGCGACGGCGCCTACCGCGGTCCAAAACCACCATTGCTTGAGGAGCGACGGATGTGCCGGTTTTGGCACCGGATCCTTCAAATTCAGGCCAGGTGTGAGCTGGGGCTCAAGGGGCGTGCCGGCCGCCAACCCGGCTGGCTCGGAGGCGACAACCGTCGCGGTGGTGTCCTGCGCCGCGGCTTGCGCCAGATTCGTGGCTGAGAAGCAAAGCAAAGCGAGGGTTGCCACGACGCTTCGTCCGGCCTTTCGCAGACCGGAACGAAGCGGCGGACGAAGCAGCAGACGATGCGATGCGAGGTCGATGGGCGTCACGGCTTGGTGGCGATGAAAGATTCGATCCAGAAGCAAACGATACCTTGACCTGGCCTTCGAGTCATCCGACCATGTCGGCCTTCCCGGGCGACGACGGTGGGTCTCAAGGTCGGTTGAAGGAAGAGCTTAGCCTCCTGCTCTAATCAGCTATCGTCTTTCAAGAGGTCCACTCGATGCGAAGTTCTGCTTGTCTCGCCGTCACCCTGCTGGTCTCGGTGGGGTGTCTTCCACAAAACAGCAACCAGGGTTCAGGCGGGCAGTCCTCCGCAACCGGCGGCCATGGCGGAAACGGTGGGTCGAGCGGTGCTGTCGGCAGCGGCGGAGCGTCTGGCTCGGGCGGTTCTGTCGCGGCTTCGGGTGGCGCGGGTGGGCTAGAGGCATCCGGCGGCAGCAGTGCAGGCGGATCGACGTCCACAGCCAGCCCAAGCGATGCTGCCGCGGATGTGCCCGCCTCGCAGGGCGGCCAGGGGGGAAAGGCTGGAGCGAGCGGCGCGGTTCAGCTCGACGCTGGCTCTGGCAGCGACGGACGGGGCGGCTTGGGCGGGACGTCCTCGCCGGGTGGCAGCGGATCGGGTGGCAAGACCGGCGGCGGTGGCGGGTCCGGCACTGGAGGCGCTACCGGTTCGGGCGGCAGCACCGCGCCGACCGCTTGCAGCTTTCCCTCGAGTTGGACGGTCGGCAGCGCGACCTACACCACCTATTCCCTGCCCAACGCCGCCACGGCGTGCGGCTACAACGGCAGTAACAACAGCATCAAGAACATCGTCAACGGTGGGAATTTTGCCGCCATTCCGGGCAACAGCTCGGGCGATTTCAACACCAGCAATCGCTGCGGCGCTTGCATCCAGATCGGCAGTGCGATCGTGACCATCGTCGACGAATGTCCCTATGACGGCAACAACAATCCGCCGTGCAAGGCCAACCCGACTGGTCACATGGATCTAAGCAACGCGGCAGCCAGCGCCGGCGGGGTCAAGGGCGATCCCAATGTCCATGGTCAGGCCCAGTGGAAGTACATCCCTTGCCCGGTGACCGGCAACGTGATCGCGCGTCTTAAGCCCGGCAACAACAACGAGATGTTCATCGAGGGCGAGATCCTCCCGCTCGCCTCGGTGACCTGCGCTGGCCAGACCGGATCTCGCACCAGCTACGGCGCCTGGCACTTCAATTCCGACATTCCGGGGGCGAGTTGCGACCTCACCGATATTGCAAATCGCAAAATCACGATCACCGCTGGCAGCGCGCAAGGCCAAGACGTCGATACCAAGGTGCAGTTCCCGAAGTGCCTGTGACGTCTAGGCACGTCGAAGTGCCTGTGACGTCTAGGCACGTCTAGGCTGCCCAGATGGCGCTGGTTCTGGCATCGGTGGTAGTCGACGGAGGCAAGCCAAGCGGGTACTATGGACGGCGTTGCTAGCAGCGAATGCCGATATCGCTGAGGAAGTCGAGCTCGGTCGGACTCTCCTCGCGCAGGGCCACCTGGAGACTGCACAGCGGGTGCTGCTCAAGGTCTGCCAGGAGCAGCCGGAGCTCTCGCCGGCATTTCGCGTCTTGGCCGAGGTCCTGGGCCGTCGGGGCGACGGCAAACGGGCGCGCACGCTGGTCGAGTATGCGGACGAGCTTGAGGCACAGAAGACCGGCGAGATCCGCGCGCCGGTCAATGTGCCGCGGCCTGATGCCGATGCGAGCCAGAATCGCGCAAAGTCCCAAGCCGAGCTCCGTCCGCGCCCGGTGGCGAAGGTTCCGGGGAAGCTGTTCTCTCCCAGCGCCCTGGTTGCGGCCCCTGGAGTGCCGCTCACGCTTCCTGTGCCGGTGCAAAATCCAGCGCTCGGCTCGCAATCGTCCAGCCCGACGGTGTCAAGTGGGCAAATGCCTCGCGCCCGGCGTCGGGGGGTGGCCGTGCTTCTGGTCCTGCTTGGGGCGGCGGCAATGGCCGCGGCTGTGGTGGGCTACGCCGCCTACGGGCGAGGCAAGCCCGCCGCCAGGCCAAGCGCCCGCGAGGAGCTGGATCGTGCGCTCGTTTCAGGTGCCCTCGAGGTCCTGATGCGCGCGCGCGAGCTGGCGCGCACGGGGCTTGCGAGCCGCGCCGCAGAACCAGACGACCTGGTCCGCTTGGGGCTGGTCGACGCCTTGCTGACCTGCGACTACGCCGTGGACGCCAGCAAAGACGCCGAGGAGGCGCTGAAACGCGCCGATGGGATTCCGGCACCTAGCAAGGACCGCGTTGCACTGGCGGCGACCGCGCGGTCACTGCTCGCGCTTGCTGCCGGGGATCGCCCGTCGGCCAAGCTGCATGCGGATCTGGCGCTGGCGGCGAACGCGCCTGACCCCCCGGCGTTTGCCCTGCTGGCCTCGGCACGGGTGCGCAGCCTGGCGGGAGATTCCGCGGGCGCCGCGAAGGATCTGGACCGTGCGCTCGGGATTGGTCCGGAGAACTTGCCGGTGGTTGTCGATTGGGCCGCCTCTCGCATCGAGGGTGGCGATCCGGTCGTCGCGCGACGAGCTTTGCTCGCCATGCTGGGAAAATCCCCCGACAATTCCCGTGCGCGCCTGGTTCTGGCGGATGCCGAGCGGGCCTTGGGTGAGCCTGGCTGGACCAAGCGGCTCGAAACCGCTTGTGCCAGCGACAGCAAGATCTCGCGGACGGTGCGAGCGGCATGTGCCGTCGAATCGGCCCTGCAGACTCGCCTGGAAGGCGATCGCGCCGGAACGATCCGCAAGGCGAAGGCCATCTCGCAGACGACGGACGATCCGATGTTGCTCGGGCAGCTATCGCTGTTGCTGGCGCTGCTAGGCGAGATCGATGCGGCCGATGAGGTCTTGCAGAGGGCAGGGAAGGGGGCCGATCCGGCGGCGGTGCCGTTGCAATGGGCGGGCTTGGCAATTCGCTTGGGGCGCGGGGAAAGCCTGCCGGCAAGCCAGCTGCTTGAGCATCCGGCGGGGCCGGAGCGCGATCTGGTCGCCTTGCGCGCTGCCTATGTCCGCTCTGGTAAGGATGGATTGGCTGCAACGCTCAAGAGCCTGCCGCCCGGCATTCTCGACATCGACTGGGACGCACGGGCGATGGCTTTTCTGGCGCACGAAGCCCCTCCGTCCAGGCCGGAGCTTTCCGCCCTCGAAAAGAAGGGCGAAAAGGGCAATCCAGTGGCTGCCTACGTGCTTGGTCTGATTGCGCTGCAGGACAACGACTTCAAATTGGCGGCGCGCAGATTCGATCACAGCCTGTCTCTCCACGGCGATGCTTGTCGGGCCGCGAACGTGTACTTGGAGGCCTTCAAGCACCTTGGACGCGGTGCGGTTTTGAACAAGGCGGGGCTTCGTGCGGTGAGGGCTCGCAACGCAAAGTGCCCGCTGCCTGAGACGTAAGGGTTGACCTTCTAGGCGGGGCAGGCTAAATCCGCCCATCCAATGGCCTCGTACGACACATCAGACATCCGCAAGGGACTCAAGGTCATGCTGGACGGCAATCCGTTCACGGTGGTCGAGTTCCAATTCATCAAGCCCGGCAAGGGCGCGGCCTTCACGCGCACCAAGCTGAAAAACCTGCTCAACGGCAACGTCATCGAACGCAACCTGCGCTCGGGTGAAAAGCTCGAGCCGGCCAACGTCGAGACGAAGACGATGCAGTACCTGTACAAGGAAGGCGACAGCTTCGTGTTCATGGACACGACCACCTACGATCAGGTTCACATCCCGCACGAGACCATCGGTGAAGATTCGAACTTCATGCCCGAGCAGATCGTGGTCGAGGTGCTGTTCTTCAACGAACGTGCGGTCGGCGTCACCTTGCCGAATTTCATCGAGCAGAAGGTCATGGCGACCGAGCCCGGCTTCCGCGGCGACACCGCCACTGGCGTGACCAAGCCGGCGAGGATCAGCACCGGTGCGAGCATCCCCGTGCCTTTGTTCATCAACGAAGGCGACATCATCAAGATCGATACGCGCTCCGGCGAATACCTGGAACGCGTGGGCCGCGCCTAGCCCGCCTCGCGCGTGGATGAGCATGCGCGCCTAGTCGGTCGGCATCCCGCCCTCGCGGTGCGGGCTGCCGTGATGCGCGCGGTGCGGGCCACCTTCGAAGCGGAGGATTTCCTCGAGGTCGAAACCCCTGCGCGCGTGTGCTCGCCCGGCCAGGAAATCCACCTCGACGCGATTCCCGCCGGACGCGATCTCCAACGCGACCGCTACCTCATCACCTCGCCCGAATACCACATGAAGCGGCTGGTGGCCTCCGGCTTGCCGCGCATCGTGCAGTTCTGCCGCTGCTTTCGCGCCGAGGAAGCCGGTCCCTTCCACCAGTCTGAATTTACGATGATCGAGTGGTATCGGGCCGGTGGCTCGATGGACGATCTCATGCGCGACTGTGAGGCCATCGTCGAGGCCGCCGCTCGCGCTGCCGGCGTCTGGCCTTGCGCCAAGGTCCCGGCCAGCCGCCGGGGTTCTCATGGCGGCGAATCGATGGTTCTCGAGGGGAGCTTCGAGCGAACCACCATCCGCCAGTTGCTGCACCGCCATGCCGGTATCGTCCTGCGCGGCGATGAAAGTGAGGCGGAGATGCGCCTTCTCGCCGAACGCGCTGGCTGCCGCGTCGCCCCCGGCGCCGCCTGGGACGACTGCTTCTATCAAATCTTCCTCGACCGCGTCGAGACTCACCTCGGTACGACACGCCCGGTCTTCGTGCAAGACTGGCCGTTGCCCCTGGCCGCCCTAGCGCGACGCAAGTCCGATGACCCGCTCACTGCCGAGCGTTTCGAGCTCTACGCGGCTGGCCTGGAGTTGGCCAACGCCTTCGGCGAGCTGACCGACACCGTCGAGCAGCGAAAGCGCTTCGAGGAAGAATCCGCCATCCGCGCCGCCCGCGGGAAAGCCGTCTATCCCCTTGACGAGCGCCTCCTGGCCGCCCTGGATCGGATGCCTCCCACCTGCGGTATCGCCCTTGGCTTCGATCGTCTGCTGATGCTTGTGACCGGTGCGGCATCCATCCGCGACGTGGTGGCCTTCGCGGACGACGAGGTCTAAGCTGCGTTGTCCACCGGGACATGCCCTGGGGCATATGACCGTGAAGCAGCATCCTTGCTTGACCCGCGATCACCCCTCTGGTAAGCGTTTGGCCTCGTGACTCAATTTCTGATCTCATTGGCTCAAGCAGCAAATCCCTCTCCAGGGCAGTCATCCGGGCAACCATCCGGGGGTGGCGCCTTCGGCGGGCTCGGCGGCAATCCCATCATCCTGATGGTCCTCATCTTCGCGGTGATGTACTTCATCGTGATTCGGCCGCAATCCAAGCGCGCCAAGGAAACCCAGAGGATGCTCGCCGAGCTGAAGAAGGGCGACGAGGTTGTCACCACCGGTGGCATCATCGGCCGCATTTCCGGGATCAAGGATACGGAAATCACGCTTCAGGTGCAGGAGGGCGTGCGCATTAGGATTCAGCGCAGTGCTGTGACCGGCCGGCTCAAGACCTCGACCGAGCCGACCAAGACCGAGGCCAAGGCCTCCTAGCTCGAACAAGGAACACCGATGGAACGATCGTGGTGGTGGAAGGCTGCGCTTTTTGGCGCGGCGATTGTCCTGGCCGTTCTCTACCTGGTGCCGACTTTCGTCACCAAGGACGAACAACTGCCGGCCTTCTTTCAGAAGTATTTCAAGAAGAGAATCCGGCCTGGGTTGGATTTGCAAGGCGGCTTGCACCTCGTGTACGAGGTCAACATCGAGAAGGCCGTGGCGAGCAAAGTCGACCGCTTGGCCAACGACGTGGACGACGCCCTCGGGAAAAAGGGCGCAGAGACCAGCGTGGTTCGCACCGGTCGTGACGACATCGCCATCACCTTCAAGGTGCCGGGCGAAATGGCGAAGTTTGACGACGAGCTGATGAAGCCGTTCCGTCGTGACCTCGACATCGTCAGCCGCGATCCTGCCACTGGAACCGTGAAGCTGAAGTTCGACGCCGATCGGGTTGCCGAGATTGAAGACATCTCGCTCCGACAGGCCATCGAGACCATTCGCAACCGGGTTGATCAATTCGGCGTGTCCGAGCCGACCATCATCAAGAAGGGCACCGAC
>PMLH01000197.1 GCA_003159055.1 Myxococcales bacterium | reverse complement strand
GTGGTCGATTCCCGCCATCATGGTGACAACCGAGGACAAGGAAGCCGACCGCCATCGGGCCTATTCCGCTGGCGCCAATTTTCATCTGTCCAAACCCTTCGACGCCGAACGCCTGCGGCGTGCCGTCGTGCTTCTTCTGGGCGAGGGCGTGTGATGGACATCGCCTGGCTAAGCGAGGTGCCAGAAAAGAGCCGGCGCGCGCTGTACACCGAGCTCGTGGAGGGCGGGATTCCAGCCTGGCGGGTCTTCTACACGCCGGGCGACGACGCCTTTGCTCACGTCCAGGATCCGGTGCGACTTGCGCGCGATCTGCCAGGCATGCGTTGGTACGATCTCGATGCACAAAGCGCCCCCGCGGATTCGCCCAAAGGCGATGGCAACGCCTGCCGGTTGGTCCTGAGGGTGATTGTGGCCGAGCACGATCCGGCGATGTCCCAAGACCTGGCCGCGCAAGGCGAGCACGTAACAATTGCGCGACTTGCTCCGTACGATTTGTGTTTCCCCGTCGGCGAAGCTCAAGCCGAAGCAGGTTGGGAGCGCGGAACAGAGATTCGCGATCTTGTCGAGCGCAAGCAAGGTCTGGCGCTTTGGCGAGTGTGCGCTGATCGGCTGAAGGAGATCGGCGAGGGCACCTGGCAGGCATCGGTACTGCGCTGGATGCTGTGCGTACTTGAAACCCAGCGTCCCGATCAGATGCTGCTCGAAGCCCTCATCGGCGCTCTTGTCTCAGGCACGTACGAAGCACCCATCACGACCGCCGTGGCGCCGATCTTGTCTACAGCCTCCAAGCCCGCTTCGCTCGCGGCGGATCTGCAAAACCATGTCGTGTTGCTCTTGCGTGCGCAGATCGAGCTGCTCACTCCAGAAGACCCCGATTTCCTGTGGCCTGGACGGCTGCACGCAGCGGCGACCGCACTGAGGCGGATCTTCAGTGCGGTTGGCGCGGTGGATCTGGCGGAAGAAGTGGCACCGGCCAAGGAGGCCGATCTGAAGGCCCATTCGGCGATGCAGCTTGTGAAGCTTGCCCAGAAAGGCTTGTTGCGCTGGCAGGTTGAGCCGGTCGAGGTCGCGAAGCCTGCGAGCGCTGAACCGGAGCATCCCGCGGCGCCACCCGCGGCGGCCGCACCCCGCAACGATGAGACCGAGCGCCAGGGTTTGCGCTTGCTAAAGGTTGATCCTGCTCGCATCGACGCCCTCTTGGGCCTGGTCGGCGAGTTGGTGGTGGCCAAGAACTCGCTGCCCTTTCTGGCCCGTCGGGCCGAGGAGGAATTCGGTTCCCGCCAGCTCGCACGAGAAATCAAAGAGCGCTACGGGGTGGTCAACCGAATCGCCGAAGAGCTGCAAGGCGCGGTCATGCGCGTACGCATGATGCCTCTTGCCCAGGTCTTCCGGCGCTTTCCGCGGCTGGTGCGAGATCTTTCCGCCAAGCTGGGCAAGGCGATTCGCCTGGAGATCCTCGGTGAGGAGACCGAGGCGGACAAGGGTATCGTCGAGGAGCTGTTCGATCCGCTGGTGCACCTGTTCCGCAACAGCATCGACCACGGCATCGAAATGCCTGACGACCGCGAGGCGATGGGCAAGGCGCGCGAAGGCCTTATCCGCCTCGGCGCACAGCACGCGGACGATCACGTCATTATCGAGTTGCGCGACGATGGTCAGGGAATCGATGTCGAGCGCGTGCGCCAAAAGGCGGCGGAAAAGGGTCTCGCCAGTCTGGAGGATCTAAGGCAGCGCAGCGATGACGACATCATCCAGTTGATCTTTGCCCCCGGTTTCTCCACCGTCGACAGTGTCTCGGAGCTGTCCGGGCGAGGCGTGGGAATGGACGTGGTTCGCACCATGGTGACCCGCGCTGGCGGGACCATCGCGGTGACGAGCAAACGCGGAGAGGGAACCGTCACGCGCATCACCTTGCCCGTCACGATGGCGGTAAGCCGCGTGATGATTCTCGAGGCTGGAGGCACCGAGGTCGGGATTCCCTTCGCTAGCATTACGGAAACCGTGCGTGTGCAGGACAGCGACCTGAAACACGTAGGACAGGGTAGGGCTATCGTCCTGCGGGGACGGATGGTTCCCGTGTGGAATCTGGCCGAGGTACTCGCCCTGCCTAAGTCCGAAGCTCGGGCAGAGAATGGCGTTGCGATCCTAGTGATCCGAGCCAATGGCCACGAGCTAGGACTAGCAGTAGAGGGTTTTCAGGACACCGTGGACGTGATCACCAAACCCCTGGCCGGGGTGCTTGGCCAACTGGAGCTGTTTTCAGGCACCGCGATGTTGGGGGACGGTCGCGTCTTGCTCGTGCTCGATCCCAAGGAGCTCGTGCGATGTCTTTGACGCCTATTCTGCCGGAGGCCTAGCCATGGCTGAGCTTCCCAAACGCCTAGTGCGGATACCACCGCCGGTTCTGCCGGAGCACCAGCGTGACTTGGAGGACTTTCGTGCCGCCTTCGACCGTCTGTTTTGTGACGTGGCTGCCTTCTTGGGAAAGTTTGGCAACGATGTCGACATGCTGCTTGCGTACATCGAAGCGTTCGTCACCGAAGACCGGGAGCGGCTGGTCACCACTGTAGTTCAGGGAAGCCGCGAAATAGCCTCGTCCTATCGTGAGGATTCCACTTCGTTCATGCGTCTTACGGAGGGCTTCATCGTACACACCGACACCCTGATGCAATCGATCGCCCGCGTGGCGAGCACCCTGCGGCAGATTGGTGAGATCAGTGGGCGCATGCGCCTGGTCGGCTTCAACGCCCTTACCGCGGCGGTGCGCCTGGGCAACGAGGGCGCGGCCATGAGCGTGCTGGCGCAAAATCTGACCGTCCTGGCGCAAGCCGATGGC